>JALFKB010000064.1 GCA_022775805.1 Clostridiales bacterium | reverse complement strand
CTGTTCGTAGGCTCATCGGCTTTGCTACACCACTTCCTCCCCCTTGGCATTGCTGCTTCCGGCTTGTGGTTCGCTACACTTGGCGGTAAATACCCGTGACGGGACTTTCACCCGTTAGAACTGCGCCATGCCCGGCACACCTAAAAAAGCTGCTGTGCCGATTCGGCACAGCAGCTTTTTTTCGTGTTGTTAATTCAATTATCCCAGCAGGCCTCCGATTGCTACGAACAGTGGTGCGAATACTACTGATACGATAGTCATAAGCTTGATAAGGATGTTGATTGAAGGACCGGATGTATCCTTGAACGGGTCACCAACTGTGTCGCCGATAACGCCTGCAGCGTGAGTTTCTGAACCCTTGCCGCCGAAATGTCCTTCTTCAATGTACTTCTTGGCATTGTCCCATGCGCCGCCTGCATTAGCCATCATCAGAGCCAGCAGTACGCCTGATGCCAGAGCGCCGGCCAGCATTCCGCCGAGAGCTTCAGGTCCAAGAATGATACCAACTGCCAGAGGAGCAACGATTGCCATGACACCTGGAACGATCATTTCCTTCAGTGCAGCCTGAGTTGAAATGTCAACGCAGTGTGCATAGTCAGGCTTGGAAGTTCCCTCGAGGATTCCCTTGTCTGCTCTGAACTGACGTCTTACTTCTTCGATCATCTGGTTAGCAGCTCTACCAACTGAATTCATTGTGAAAGCTGAGAACATGAACGGAAGCATTGCTCCGATAAACAGTCCGATGATTACGATAGGGTTAAGAAGTGAAATAGCTGACAGACCTGTAACTGCTGAGTATGAAGCGAACAGAGCCAGAGCAGTCAGTGCTGCTGAACCGATGGCAAATCCCTTACCGATAGCAGCTGTTGTGTTTCCTACTGAGTCCAGCTTGTCAGTGATTTCTCTTACTGATTCAGGCAGTTCTGCCATTTCAGCAATACCGCCGGCATTGTCTGATACAGGACCGTAAGCGTCAACTGCTACTGTCATGCCTGTAGTTGAAAGCATTCCAACTGCAGCCAGAGCGATGCCGTACATTCCCATTCCGGCACCAACCTGTTCTGTTGAGAAGTATGCAGCGAAGATACCAACTGCAATGCAGATGATAGGCCATACTGTTGACATCATACCAACACCAAGACCTGAAATAATAGTTGTTGCCGCACCTGTCTGTGACTGTTCAGCAATCTTCTTAACTGATTTGTAATCTCCTGAAGTGTAGATTTCTGTGATCTTACCAATGGCAACACCAACAATCAGACCTGCAACGATTGGAACTGCGAAGAAATAGCTTCCCAGCATTACATTTGACAGGATGATTGAAACGATAACTACAACTCCACTTGCGATATATGTTCCGGCATTAAGTGCGTTTGCAGGGTTTGAACCCTCCTTGCCTCTAACCAGCAGGATACCAACGATTGATGCCAGGATACCAACTGCCGCCATGATAAGCGGGAAGAGTGCTGCTTCAGCTTCGCTGAAGAGTCCGCCGGATGCACCGGCTGCTACTGCAGCCAGAGTAATAGCTGAAATAATTGATCCGCAGTATGATTCGTAAAGGTCTGATCCCATACCTGCAACGTCTCCTACGTTGTCACCTACGTTATCAGCGATAACTGCAGGGTTACGAGGGTCGTCTTCAGGGATACCTGCTTCAACCTTACCAACAAGGTCAGCACCAACGTCAGCAGCCTTAGTATAGATACCGCCACCTACACGTCCGAACAGTGCCATTGATGAAGCACCGAACCCGAATCCTGTGATGCACTGAACAACAGTTGCCAGGTCAAGACATACTACTACGATACCGATTCCAAAAAGTCCCAGACCTGCTACAGCCAAACCCATAACAGCTCCTGATCTGAAGGCAATCTTCAGTGCCTTGTTCATGCCGCTTTCATGGGCTGCATTTGCAGTTCTTACGTTACCCCATGTAGCAACATTCATTCCGAAGAATCCTGCCAGAACTGACAGTACTGCTCCGAATACGTACAGGATGGCAGTAGTCACACTCTGCAGGCCGAAGCCTATTGCCAAAGCAAGAACGATGATTACGATAGCCATAATCTTGTATTCTCTCTTCAGAAACGCGAAAGCACCTTCTCTGATGAATCCGGAAATCTCCTTCATCCTGTCAGATCCCTGGCCGGATTTCTTTATCCATGCTGCCAGGATAACCGCAACAACTAATCCTACGACTGCCGCAGCAACCGCAATAATAGCTATGCCTTTCATTTTAGTAATACCTCCCTCTCGCACTTCAGCACTTTACTGTTCTAAATTCCAATTAATTTTTAATAGGCGCCTGCCGGACACCTATTAGCAAAGAACTGTTATGCGAATAAAATTAATACATAATATAAACTAACGATGTAAAAAAATATTTATTCAACTGCCACAAGAACAATTGATATCACAATAAACAGAACGGCAGTAACAGTTGCTATTTTGCTGAGAATAGCATCATAGCCGGAGCTTCTCTTTTTTCCGAAAAGCTGCTCCGCCCCTCCACCGATGGAACCTGATAAACCTGCGCTGTTGCTGGACTGTAACAGTATGCTGATTATCAGAATAATACTGGCTATCAGAAGCACTATTTTAAGAGCTAAAGTCATGTTCTTTCCTCCTTAAATTCTAACTAAAACAGTTTAACACAGTAAAAATGCAAAAGCAACAGCATAATCTATATATAACAAACAAATAATAAAGAAAAGAGCCCCGAAAAGTAACCCTCTCCGGAGCTCGGCTTCTCTTGGCTTCAAATTCCGGCAGATTTCTACTTCAGATTGTAGAAAGCGTCCATGCCTGCATACTGTGCAGCATCTCCCAGCATTTCCTCTATTCTAAGAAGCTGATTGTATTTGCAGATTCTGTCTGTTCTTGATGCAGAGCCGGTCTTAATGAGTCCGGCGTTAACTCCCACAACGAGATCTGCGATTGTTGTATCTTCAGTTTCACCTGATCTGTGTGAAACAACAGCGGTGAAGCCTGCCTTCTTGGCCATTTCGATGGCATCCAGAGTTTCAGTAAGACTTCCGATCTGGTTTACCTTGATGAGAATTGAGTTTGCTGCCTTCTCCTCGATTCCCCTCTTAAGTCTCTCAGTGTTTGTTACGAACAGGTCGTCTCCTACAAGCTGAACTCTGTCACCGATTTTTTCATTCAGCAGCTTCCATCCGTCCCAGTCATCCTCAGCCATTCCGTCTTCGATTGACAGTACCGGATACTTGCTGCAGATATCCTCATAGAATGCGCAGAGCTCGGCAGCAGTCATTACTCTGCCTTCACCCTTCCAGTCGTATACGTTCTTCTCTTCATCATAGAACTCGCTTGCAGCGCAGTCCAGTGCAATGCAGATGTCCTTGCCCGGCTCGTATCCGGCCTGCTTGATTGCCTCGATGATAACCTGAATTGCTTCCTCGTTTGTCTTGAGATCCGGAGCATATCCGCCTTCATCTCCGACATTTGTATTAAGACCTCTGCCCTTGAGAATCTTCTTGAGATTGTGGAAGGTTTCCGCACCCATTCTCAGCGCCTCCCTGAAGCATTCTGCTCCCACCGGCATAATCATGAATTCCTGAATATCAACGGTATTGTCCGCATGGGAGCCGCCGTTGAGAATGTTCATCATAGGAACCGGCAGAACCTTGGCATTAACACCGCCAAGGTACTGGAACAAAGGCAGTCCAATGGATTCAGCAGCAGCTCTTGCCACTGCCAGTGATACTCCCAGGATGGCATTTGCACCCAGCTTGCCCTTGTTAGGCGTTCCATCAAGCTCAATCAGAACCTTGTCCAGACCCGGCTGATCAAATGGATCCATGCCCACGATCTCATCTGCTATGATTTCATTAACATTCTTAACTGCTGTGAGGGTACCCTTGCCAAGGTATCTTCCCTTATCCCCGTCTCTCAGTTCCACAGCCTCGTGCACTCCCGTGGATGCTCCTGAAGGAACAATCGCTCTTCCCTCAGTTCCGTCATCCAGCAGAACCTCCACTTCAACTGTAGGATTTCCTCTCGAGTCAAGGACTTCTCTTGCAACTAAATCTTCAATATAAGCCATATTCTTCCTCCGTATTTCCGCGCAAAGGCTGCGCTGCTTAAAAATCTATAATCTGCATGAAATCCGAAGCCTTAAGTGACGCTCCGCCAACCAGGGCTCCATCGATTTCATCCTGGTTCATTATTTCCGTTGCGTTTGCAGGCTTTACGCTTCCGCCATACTGAATAATCACTTCATCCGCAACAGCTTCACCGTACATTTCTATCAGAGTCTGTCTGATAAATGCGCACATTTCTTCAGCCTGCTGAGGGCTGGCAGTTCTTCCTGTTCCGATAGCCCAGATCGGTTCATAGGCAACAACGATTTTTTTCATATCCTCAGGAGATATGCCTGCAAGGCCGCCTTCAAGCTGGCTCTTCACAAAATCAAAGAGCACCCCTGAATCTCTCTGCTCAAGACTCTCGCCTACGCACATGATTGGTCTTATGGAGCTCTCAAGAAGCTTCTTTATCTTGAGATTAACTGTCTCATCTGTTTCGGCAAAGTACTGCCGCCGTTCCGAATGGCCGATGATACAGAAATCCACGCCGATTTCCTCAAGCATCCTCACGGAAATTTCTCCCGTGAATGCGCCTTCGTCCTCGAAATGAACATTCTGAGCGCCTACGCCGATTCCCGTTCCTCTAAAGCAGTCCACAAGAGCCTCCAAATCGGTAAAGGGTGCGCAGATTGCTGCCTGCACATCGGTTCCACCGTAAAGAGCCTTGAATTCCTCTGCAAAAGCAACTGCCTCGGCCTTTGTCTTGAACATTTTCCAGTTACCTGCTATCAGCGGTATCCTCATAGTAATATCTCCCTTCATTTATTAGTGACTCTACTTTTCTTCAATGCATGCTATTCCGGGGAGCACCTTTCCTTCCAGGAATTCCATTGAGGCGCCGCCGCCTGTTGAAACGTGGGTCATTCTGTCCTTGAGTCCGAACTGTTCAACTGCTGCTGCGGAGTCTCCTCCTCCGATTACAGTTACAGCATCGCTGTCGGCAAGAGCCTGCGCTACTGCCTTTGTTCCCGCTTCAAACTTCGGATTCTCAAACACGCCCATAGGGCCGTTCCATACAATCGTCTTAGCCTTTGCAATTTCCTCTTCGTAAAGGGCTATTGTCTTCGGACCTATATCCATGCCCATCAGCTCGGCAGGAATCTTATCTGCATCATAAACCTCAATCACATTGTTTTCACTGAAATCATCAGTGCAGAGCGTATCCACAGGAAGCATGATTTTCACTCCCGCAGCCTCTGCCTTCCTGAGAAGCTCTCCCGAAAGCTCGATGCTGTCACTGTCGAGAATCGATTTGCCTATTTCATAACCCTTCGCCTTGAAGAAGGTATAGGTCATGCCGCCGCCGATGATTATGGTGTCTACCTTTTTCATGAGGTTCTCGATTACAGGAATCTTGTCACCCACCTTGGCTCCTCCCATGATTGCCACGAAAGGTCTTTCAGGCTTGTCCAGTGCATCTCCCAGGAATTTCACTTCCTTTTCGATGAGGAAGCCCGAAACCGTCGGCAGATATCTTGCTATTCCCGCAGTGGAGCTGTGATCTCTGTGTGCGGTTCCGAAGGCATCGTTAACGAAGAGTTCTCCCAGGGATGCCAGCTCTCCTGTGAAAGGCTCCTCGCTCTTTGTCTCCTCTGCTCTGTATCTTGTGTTTTCAAGGAGCATTACTTCTCCGTCAGAAAGCCCTTCAGCCATCTCTCTGACACCGTCTGATATTACAGTTGGGCATGAGATGAACTTGACTTCCTGTCCCAGAAGCTCAGCAAGTCTCAGTGCAACAGGACCCAGTGAAAGCTCAGGCTTCGGCTCTCCCTTTGGTTTTCCCATATGTGACATGAGAATCACTCTGGCACCCTGTTCAATCAGATATTTTACCGTAGGCAGGGAGGAAACGATTCTGAAATCATCTGTGATTTCCCCGTCCTTCATAGGAACGTTGAAATCGCATCTGCAGAGAACCTTCTTTCCCTTAAGCTCAACGTCTCTAACTGTCTTTTTCATTTTGACGCTCCTTATTTATTATCTACTGAATACATGTGTCTTATAAGCTCAAGAACCTTTGTGGCATAGCCGTACTCATTGTCATAGTAAGCGATAAGCTTGAAGAAGTTCTCGTTCAGTGAGATACCCATTGTGGCATCATAGATTGATGTGCAGGTTTCTCCCACAAAGTCCAGAGTTACACACTGGTCGTCAACATACTTGAGGATTCCCTTCAGATCTCCCTCTGAATGCTTCTTTATTGCAGCGTTCAGCTCTTCCATTGTTGTAGGAGTCTTCAGGAATACGTTCAGGTCAACTACGGAAACGTCTGCAGTAGGAACTCTGTATGCCAGACCGGTCATTCTGCCCTTCAGGGAAGGAATAACCTTTGCTACTGCCTTTGCAGCTCCTGTTGATGTAGGGATGATGTTGTTGAATACGGATCTGCCGATTCTCCAGTCCTTCTTGTTTTTCTTGTCAACAACTGTCTGCTTCGAGGTTGCCGCATGGATTGTTGCCATGAGACCCTGGTCGATTCCGAATTCATCCTCAAGAACCTTGCAGAGAGGTGCCAGGCAGTTTGTTGTACATGAAGCGTTTGAAACAACATCCATGTCTGCTCTGTATTCCTTCTCGTTTACGCCAACTACGAATGTAGGTGAATCGTCCTTTGCCGGTGCGGTTATGATAACCTTCTTGGCTCCGCCCTGAAGATGAGGCTGTGCCTTCTCTGCTGTATTGTATGCGCCTGTTCCCTCAACGATGTATTCTGCTCCGCACTTTGCCCAAGGGCCTGCAGCAGGATCCGCTTCGCTATATACCGGAACCTTCTTGCCGTCGATCACCAGTCCGTCTTCATATATGTCCAGGTCTTTCGGGAAGCGTCCGAATGTGGAGTCGTACTTGAGCATGTAAAGCATGTAGTCAAGACCCAGTTCATCTGCGCTTCTGTAATTGATTCCTGCGATTTCAATATCAGGCATGTCCATTGCTGAACGGATTGCCAGTCTTGAGATACGTCCAAATCCACTGATTCCAACTTTGATAGCCATAATAATACCTCCTGGTTATTCGTTTGAATAATAAATTTTCTTACACCTGCGGCTTCGGATTCCAGCGAAGCCACCCACAGTATTATAGCATGGCTATATTATTTTATCTACTCTCAGTATGTTGGTATTTCCTTTAATGTTAAACGGGATTCCTGCACTTGAAATCACGTAATCCCCTGTCTCTGCAATTCCCAGTCTTCTCACTGCATTAAGGGCTGTCTGCCTTAAAAGGGCCCAGTCTTCCTCCGTTGTATCCATTACCGGAATAACTCCCCAAATAAGTGACATGCTGTGATATACATTGACGTAGGGAGTAACACCTATAATCGGCTGAACCGGTCTGAATTTTGCCATCATTCTCGCCGTATGACCTGAGGCCGTTACAGCCGCCAGAGCCTTTGCTCCTATGTCGTCAGCCATAGTGCATGCTGCATGTCCCAAAGCATGTGCAGGATTGCCGGTTCCTATGCTTTCATGATGGAATTCCTCTCCCTTCATTCTGTAATCGGTATCCTTCTCAGCCTGCAGAACTATTCTGGACATGGTTTCCACAGTAAGCGCCGGATACTTTCCCGCCGCCGTTTCTCCGGAAAGCATCACCCCTGAGGATCCGTCAAATACCGCATTGGCAACATCTGTAATTTCAGCCCTTGTGGGCATCGGCCTTTCCATCATCGAATCAAGCATCTGAGTTGCCGTAATTACAATTTTACCCTGACTGTTGCACTGTCTGATAATGCGCTTCTGTATTCCCGGAAGTCCGGAATAATCGATCTCAACACCCATATCACCTCTGGCAACCATTATGCCGTCTGACAGTTTAAGAATCTCCTGGAAATTATCAAGTCCCTCCTGATTCTCAATCTTTGAGATTATTCCTATATCCCCTCCGCCGTTTTCATCCAGAAAGCTTCTGAGATCCCTGACGTCCTGACCGTTTCTTATGAAGGATGCCGCGATATAATTGAAGTTGTTTTTTATTCCGAAGAGAATGTCTTCCCTGTCACGTGGTGACAGATATTCCATTCCAACATGCACGCCCGGTACATTTACCCCCTTGTGGCTAGAGAGCACTCCCCCTGCATCGACTCTGCAGTTTATGGCAGTTCCCTCAATATTTTCTACTGTCATTCTGATTTTTCCGTCATCTATCAGAATCACTGAACCCGGCCTTACTTCCTTACAGAGGCTGTGATAGGTGACCGCAATTTCATTTTCGTCGCCTTCCGCATCTTCGCAGCAGAGGCAGTATTTCTGACCCTCCTCCAGCATGAGCCTTTCCTGAATGTTTCCGGTTCTGATTTCCGGTCCTTTAGTATCCAAAATCGTTGCTACTGGAACCCCTGCCTCCTCCCTTACCTTGAGAAATCTCTCCAGCCTTGCCCTGTGCTCATTGTGGGAGCCGTGGGAAAAATTGAATCTGGCTGCATTCATTCCGCAGTCGATCATCTTTTTCAGAATTTCCTCACTGTCACAGGCAGGCCCCAGAGTGCATATTATCTTGGTTCTTTTCATTGGTGATTTGCTGTTATTATTCATCTTTATCCCTCCAGCTATACGTCCTCCTATTAAATAATATTACAATCCTATGGTAATTACAATAATTTTATATAAAGTTTATATAAACTTTTACCAAAAAGGACCTTCGCAATTGCGAAGGTCCTCTGAATTCAGAATCGTTTTCTCTTGGCAGAAGACAGTATTCCCATTTCATCTCTGTATTTTGCCACTGTTCTTCTGGATATGGCAAAGCCCTTCTCCTCCAGGAGATTTACTATCTTCTGGTCGCTCAAAGGCTTGTTCGGGTTTTCACCCTCAACCAGCTCTCTGATGAATTCCTTGACGCTGTTTGAGGATATTCCCTGGCCGTCCCCCTTGGCTACTCCCGCAGAGAAGAAGTACTTTATTTCGAATACTCCCCTCTTGCACTGGAGATACTTGCCGCTTATGGATCTTGAAACCGTTGACTCGTGGATACCCACATCGTCGGCAATATCCCTCAGGGTAAGCACCTTGAGGTATTTGCTGCCCTTTTCGAAGAATTCACGCTGGAATTTCACCACCGATGTAACCACATTGAATATGGTCTGCTTCCTCTGCTCGATGCTCTTTATCAGCCAGTTTGCGGCGTTCACCCTGTCGGAGAGATAATCCGCAAGCTGTCTGTCGGTGTCCGCCCTGTGAAGCAGGCTTCTGTAATAGGAGCTTACAGTAAGGTGAGGCACGTTGCCCTCGTTTATGGTAACAACGAATTCTCCGTCCACCTCATCCACATAGACATCCGGTATCACGTATCTCGTTCTGACCTCGGAGGCGAACTGCCTGCCGGGCTTCGGTTCAAGTCCTCTTATCACATCTGCCGCGCTCTGAACCTGCTGAACGGATATCCCCATATCCTTTGCCACCGCCTGAAGCCTGTTGTTCGCCAGATCCTCAAGATGATCTTCAATCATTATCCTGATTGTATCAGTCAGCTGGTTTCTGGCCTTCATCTGAATGAGAAGGCACTCCTTGAGATCTCGTGCCCCCACACCTGCCGGCTCGAAACCGTGGATTATGTCAAGTGCCTCATCGACCTTGGCCTCCGGCACTCCCGTGGCCTGAGCTATCTCCTCCACCGTGGAGGTCATGTATCCGTTCTCGTCCAGGGACTCGATTATGTATCTTCCCACTCTCCTGCAGCCCTTGCTCATGGATGCAAGCTGGTACTGAAACATGAGATGCTCCGGAAGGGTAACCTCATTCACAGCATAACGCTCGAAGCTCTGGGCGTCGCCGGCATCGCGGTCCTCCCGTCTGCCGCCGCTCTCCACCCCGCCGTAGTTGCTGTTGCGGATGTATTCCTTCCAGTCCAGTCCCGCATCTGCAGCCTGGGCTTCTGCAAAGGCTTCCCCCTCGGATGTTTCCCTGTCGGAGTCCTTCTTCCTATGTTCTCCATCTCCATCCTCAGAGGCATCCTGCTCCTTGTGATCCAGAACAGGGTTAGTGAGAAGCTGTTCCTGCACGTAGGTATCAAGCTCCTGGGAGTTGAACTGGAGAATCTGTATGGCCTGAATCAGTTCAGGTGTCATCACCAGCTTCTGTGATTGTTCAATTGTCAGTTCATATCCTAGCTTCATATTCAATCCCACCGGAAGCATTTGCCTGTGCAGTCTGCCCCGCTTCTTTTAGATTAATGCTCCCATATGTTTCAGAGTTCTGATAAGCTGACTCACATAGCTCATCTCATTGTCATACCAGGCAACGATTCTAACCTCGTAGATGTGAGTGCCGCACTGCTGTGCCAGAGTCTGTGTGGCGTCAAAGAGGGAGCCGTACGACATTCCTATTACGTCGCTTGACACCAGCTGTTCCTCGGTGTATCCGAAGGATTCATCCGACGCCTTCTTCATTGCCTCGTTTATTCCCTCTACGGAAACGGAATCTGTCATGTCCTTCAGGGTTGCGTCGAGAATAGTTATGGATCCCGACGGAACCGGTACTCTCTGGGCCGATCCGATGAGCTTCCCGTCAAGCTCCGGAATGACCAGCCCTATTGCCTTTGCGGCTCCTGTGGAGTTTGGAACGATGTTCTCAGCTCCGGCTCTGGCCCTTCTGAAATCTCCCTTCCTGTGAGGTCCGTCCAGTATCATCTGGTCACCGGTATATGCGTGAATTGTTGTCATGAATCCGGTTCTCAGCTCCCGGTATTCGTTCAGCGCCTTTGCCATGGGTGCCAGACAGTTTGTGGTACAGGATGCTCCCGATACGATGGTGTCATCCTTTGTAAGGGTATTATGGTTTACGCCATATACAATCGTCGGCAGGTCATTTCCCGCAGGAGCGGAAATCAGAACCTTTGCAGCTCCCGCATCGATATGCGCCTGTGATTTTTCCTTTGAGCAGTAGAAGCCTGTACATTCCAGAACTACATCTACTCCCAGCTCGCCCCATGGAAGGTTCTTCGCATCAGGCTCGCTGTAAACAGGAATCTTCCTGCCATCCACCGTTATGGATGTTTCATCGCTTGTAACCTCATGTCCCTTGTATCCGCCCTGAACAGTGTCGTACTTCAGCAGATATGCCAGCATCTCATTGCTGGTAAGGTCGTTAATTGCCACAATATCAAATTCAGGATCGTCAAAAATCTTTCTGAATGACAGTCTGCCTATGCGGCCGAATCCGTTTATTGCTACTTTTACCATAATTCCATCTCCCGTTCTACAATTCCATTATATCACTTGGCAAGAACCTTTTCGATAACCTTCAGGAATTCTCTGCAGTCTTCAGGATAAATTTCTCCCATGTTTGCAACCTGGAACATTCCCATGGCTTCATATTCACCCTTGCCGGCATATATTGTGTAACCTTCGGCATCCATATCTGCGATGAACTGTTTCAGTTCCTTTCCTTCAGGCAGGAATACCGATGTAACTGTTGATGCCATCTTCTCCTCATCCTCCAGGAGGAATCTGAGTCCCAGCTTCTTCAGGCCTTCTCTCAGAATGCCTGCACATTCCTTGTATCTGGCAACTCTGGCCTCTACGCCGCCGTCAGCCAGAGCATTGTCCAGCGCCACATCAAGAGCCCAGAACAGGTTTACGTTAGGAGTGTTAGGAGTCTGGTTGCATGCCTCTGCCTTCTGATAGTGCTTCGCAAGGTTCAGATATACGTTCTTGCCCATCTCCGGCGTGAGGGTGTCAAGAGCTTCTCTTCTGCCGCAGATGTAAGCTGAGCCCGGATATGCTCCCAGACACTTTCCGCCTACCGATGTGGCGAAGGTAATGTTCATTTCCTTAACATCAATGAGTTCTCCTGCAGCTGCGGAAACGCAGTCAACATAGAGCCACTTGCCGTACTTCTCAGCCAGTTCCCCCACTGCCTTGACAGGGTTGATCATTCCTGTTGATGTTTCGTGGTATACCATGGCAATAACCTTAACATCAGGGTTTGCCTCAAGAAGTTTCTCAACCTTGTCCATTTCAGGGTACTGAGCCCATGCGAACTCACAGTCAACAAGAGGAATTTCATACTTCTGAATGATCTCAAGAAGTCTTCCTCCGAACTCGCCGTTTCTGATAAGAAGAACCTTTTCTCCATCGTTGAAGATAGAGGAAAGAACAGTTTCATTTGCAGATGTTCCGGAACCTGAAATGATTACCGATCTGTAGGAATCGTCAGCTTTGAAGAGCTTGTTGATTTTAGCAGTAGCTCTTGCGAACAGCTCTTCGAATTCAGGGCTTCTATGACAGATGTCATAATGTGCCAGTGCAGCTCTAACGTTTTCCTTTACCATGATAGGTCCCGGGCTGAATAATTTTGGTGCAGTCATTTTCTTATCCTTTCTGTTTTACATCTATTTGAATTTTTTTACTTAACAATAGCTTAATGCAAAGGCAGCCTGCCTTTGCATCTCTAGTCCTCGGACCAGTGCTTGGCTCTTTCAACTGCCTTGTGCCAGTTGTATAGGAGGCTTTCTCTCTCATCCTCGCTCATTTTCGGCTCGTATCTGCTTTCGAGCTTCCATACACCCTCAAGCTCCTTGAAGGATTTGTATTCCCCGATGCCGAAGGCGGCAAGCTGTGCGGCGCCAAGGGCCGTGGTGTCCTTGATTACCGGAACATCCACCGTAATACCCAGAATGTCCGACTGGAACTGCATGAGGAACTTGTTCTCTGCTGCTCCGCCGTCTGCTCTGAGGATTGAAATCGGCACTCCCGAATCCATGTTCATTACATCCAGATTGTCCTTAACCTGGTAGGCTATTGATTCAAGCGTTGCTCTGACGATGTGCTCTCTCGTTGTGCCGCCGGTTATTCCCACCATAGTTCCTCTGGCGTAGGAATCCCAGTGGGGTGCCGCAAGGCCTGTGAAGGCAGGTACGAAATACACACCTCCGTTGTTTCCCGCAGCGATGGCCATTTCCTCTGTCTGACTTGCCTTGTCAATTATCTTGATGCCGTCCCTAAGCCACTGAACCGCAGCTCCTGTAATGTAGATTCCTCCATCCAGCGCGAAGGTCATCTTCCTGTCAAGTCCCCAGGCAACTGTTGTAAGAAGACCGTTCTTTGAGAATACAGGCTTGTCTCCGGTGTTCATGAGCATGAAACAGCCGGTGCCGTATGTGCACTTGATTGTTCCCTTGCTGTAGCATGCCTGTCCGAAGAGTGCTGCCTGCTGGTCAACCACCGAACCTGAAATAGGAATGGCGGCTCCAAAAAAGTCCAGAGGATCGGTCTTGCCGAATTCCATGGCGCTGTCGCAGATTTCCGGCAGAATGTGTTCAGGAATTCCCAGGAGATCGAGAATATCCTTGTCCCACTTCCCCGTGCTGATATTCAGCATCATTGTTCTCGATGCAGTTGAATAATCCGTTGCGCAGACTCTGCCGTGGGTCAGCTTCCAGATAATCCATGAGTCCAGTGTTCCTGCCAGAACCTCTTTTTTCTCAATCAGTTCCTTCACCTCGGGAACATTGTCGATTATCCACTTGATTTTCAGACCGCTGAAGTAGGAGTCGGCCATGAGACCGGTCTTTTCCCTTATCATCTGTCCGTGCTTTTCGGTAAGCTCATCTGCATAACGGGACATTCTTCTGTCCTGCCATACGATGGCATTGTACAGAGGTTCACCTGTTACCCTGTTCCAGAGCATGCACGTTTCCCCCTGGTTGTCAATTCCGATGCATCTGATTTCGCTCGCCTCAGCACCGGCCAGATCCAAAGCCTCTTTTATTGACTCCAGAATCATCTGCCAGATTTCCTTCGGGTCGTGTTCAACCCATCCCGGATGAGGATAATACTGTGAGTGCTCTCTGTAGCCTCTGGACACCTGATTCCATTCCTCATCAAAGAGAATGGCTGTGGTTCCTGTTGTTCCCTGGTCAAGACCAAGGTAATACTTTTTCTTTTTCATCTTTCTTCCAACCTTTTTCCAGCCTCCGTTATTGTTGTTTTCTCGGCTGATTACTCGAACTTGGGAATATAACTTACAACTTTTGTGTAATCTATGTTATTGAACATACCCTCCCTTATTCCTCCGGAGGAGCAGTAAAGCATCTTCCGGAAGGATTTGTTCATATGGGTATGATCAAAATAACCGCATTCAGCTGCAATATCGGTAAGGCGTTCCTCAGGCCTTTCCTGTATTTTTTTCACCGTTTCCTTAAGCTTGACTATACCTGCGCAGTACTTTGCCGAAAGGCCTACATGATTTTCGAATATCTTGCCTATGTATCTGGATGTGACTCCCACCTCTCTGGCAAGCTCTTCTATCTTTATGGAGCCGTTTGTTTCAAAGATTCTTCGAACACAGTACTCTGCCAGGCCGTTTCCCTGCCTTTGCAGTATATGGGTTCTGAGTATTGTTGATATCAGCTTTATTTTCTCAACGGGCTCCATGCTCTGCCTGAGACAGGAGTCTATCTGCTTGCTTCCATTGAGAACCTCCGCCGCTTTGAAGGTTTTGCCCGTTACTTCTCCCACTGGTCTGTTAAGGAGGGAATTGGCAACGCAGGGGGTGAAAATGATAAGAGTAACCACGTCTCCCTGCTCCACTTCGATTTTTCTCAGTTCGCAGTTTGCCCCGCACACAAAGCTTCTGTGCTCCTCATCATGGCGCATCAGGGCAATGGTGACACCGCACATGGGCATCACCGGGATGATTCCTCCCTCCTCTGCAACACAGACATATCTGACAATATCCGACGCGTAGGTGTAGAGGGGATGTCCGAAGCCCACGTTGAAGTGTTCCGTTTCAAAGCCCTCAACCTCGTATTCAGGCTGTCGATTTTCTATTAAATTCTTCATTGATGCCAGTCTCTGACTGGAACTTATCACATAAGACATGGTCTTTGATTTTTGTTAGTAATAATCGGAACTCTTCTATTTATACATTTTTAGGATAAACCTGTATATTTTCTGGGTCAACTACCGATTTTTACTATATGACCATCCGCAGTTTTGAGTATACTGTTAATCGTAGTGTGTTAATATTTATACAACAATTTATATTATATTTATATAAATTGTTGAGTGTTGTTGCTTCAATGTCTTAAATATTGTTTTGACAACACTAATAATGCGAAAGGATGAATCGATATGCAGGTTCTGCAGGGCATGAGCGTTGACAGAATGGTTATCATTCTGCCATCTGCACTTGTTGCCATGTATCTGATAATAAGCATTCAGAAGAAGCTCAGCGAGAGCAACAACAGGTACCTCGGGCTTATTTTGCCTGTGGCCTGTTTCGTCGTCTCCACGGTTCTGGCGGTGAGACCTCTTATTGTGGGGGATCCCTCCCAGGAGGGGCTTGTGGTGTTCTGCATCAGAATGTGGCTCACCTTCAACATCGCAACCCTGGTCTTCGGTTTTCAGTATTTCAGGGAAAGAAGAGTGAAGAAAGCCCTCAGGGATGCTTCCGCAGGCAATACACCGGCAGAAGAGCCTTCGGCGGATGAGCCGGATGAGAAGCCGGCAGACTGACTTTGTTATGTGATTTACTTCATATATAAAAAATTCGTTATCGTGTTATTGTTATTCTATTTTTAGGAGGCCTATCATGGAAAACAATGCAAAAGCCCAATCCCTTAACAGATCTCTGGGCTTATCAGAATGCGTCACCATTACAGCCGGTGCTGTAATCGGTGTAGGTCTGTTCACCGTAGGTTCACAGATTGTTGGACTTATGGGTGCTACAGTAATCGTCGCATCACTGATTTCATTCGTTCTCGTCCTCTTCCCATGCGCAATGTATGGTGAAATGGGCGCTGCTCTTCCTCTGGCTGGTGGTACATATTCATTTGCCAAGAGAGCAATTAACTATCCAGTTGCGGTATTCGAAAGCTGGAACTACACTCTGGCTCAGATCGGTATCGGTGCATCAGAATCAATGGCATTCTCAAACTACTTCGTAAGACTGCTGAATGCTCTGGGATGCAACATTCCTGTTGATGACAACGACTACTCAGTTATCGATCTCTTTGCCGGAAACTGCGACATTTCCGTATTCATGTGGAAGGCACTGCCTGCAATCGGACTGTTCATCCTGTTCACTGTAATCTCATACAGAGGCGTTGAAATGAACGGTAAGACTCAGAACTTCTTCATGTTCTTCTTCTGGGCATGCTCACTGGTATGGTTCGCAACAGTTATTTCAAAGGCAGATTTCTCAGGCGTAACTGAAATGGTTGCCGGCGTAGGAATCCCTCACGGCGTTAACGCTTTTGCACAGGCTGTACTGCTCGTGCTCTGGTGCTTCTTCGGATTCGAAACAATCGTTGGTATGGGTTCCGAGGTTAAGTTCCCTCAGCTGACTATTCCAAGAGCTCTGCTGATTTCACCGTTCTGCGTACTGGCAGTTAACCTCTTATTCCAGTGGTTCCTGTGCGCACTGACTCCTGCAGAAAACATTCCTGGACTGTACGAAGCTGCAGCTCCTTATGCATCAGCTATGGAATATGCGGGAATTGTCGGCCTGCCTCTGGTTATTCTCTGTCTGGGTATCACCCTTGGCGGTGACTTCTCAACAATGAACCCTTGTATCGCAGGTCCTGCACGTTACATCTACATCATGGCAGAAGACGGAAACTTCCCTAAATACTTCGGTAAGGTTCACGCTAAGTTCAAGAGCCCTCACAGAGCAGTTGTTCTCTGCGGAGTTCTGGGTGTATTCTTCATTCTTTCCGGATCTATCAAGATCGTAGCTATGATGTGCGCTTACAACCAGATTCAGAGTTACATCATCGGTTACATCTCATTCCTGATGCTCCGTAAGAAGGAACCTGATCTGCACAGACCTTGGAAGTGTCCTGCAGGTACATTCGGCGCATGGTTCAGTATCGTTACATTCGGCATCCTGCTGATCCTGGCATACGACCCTGTTGCTATCTGGTACAACATCATCTGGGATATCCTGGCTATCCTGTACTTCGTAGTATTCGTTCGCAAGAGACCTATTCCACAGGAAGCTCTGGACGTTGAAGCTCTGGCTCTGGCAACTGCAGATCCTACAACTGAAGAAAAGGCTAAGCTGGATTCACAGTACAAGAGATGGAGAATCGGTGCATACTGCTTCGCAATCGCTGCAGTACTCCTGTTCGTAATCTCATGGATTATCTAATTCTCCGTTAAGAGGTAGAGCATATGGGAAAAGTCATAGGTACAATATTATTCATATTTCTGCTGATACTTTCAACAGCCGGTCTTGCTGCATATGTTATGCAGAATGCATTCGGATATGATATTACTTTTGTGGAATTTTTCCAGATGATAACGGACAATTAGAAATACTAAGCAATCAA
>JALFKB010000088.1 GCA_022775805.1 Clostridiales bacterium | reverse complement strand
AGAGCGGTCTTGTGGCGGCTCCTGCCTCCCACGCGAATGCCTGCAGGATTGTAGCCTCCCCGGCCCATGGTGGAGGTTCCTCCGGTACCTATCCAGTAGTTTCCGCCGTCATGCCGTTCCTTCTGTTCCTTGATTCTCTCCTCAAACATTCTGAGAAGCTCATCAAGCTCCTTGGCAAAAAGCTCCTTATCGCCTAAATCGTCAAGGGCTCTTTCTATGTCTCCTTCTTCAAGCCATTTCCAGAACTCCTCCGGGAGATCCTCAGGAGTCTCGACCCCCTTAAAATACTCCGCAAAAACCTGGTCAAACTTGTCATAATCTGATTCAGTTTTAATCAAAATGCTCCGGCACAGGTGATAAAAGCCCGTCAGGGATGCCTTTGCAAGACCCTTATCAAGGGCCTCCACCAGTGTCATCCACTCGTTTATGGACACATCAAGCCCCCGGGCCCGAAGCAGATAAAAGAATTCCAAAAACATTTCGACCTACCAGTTTCTCAGGGAGTATCCCTTTTCCTTGATTTCAGTAAACATGTCCATATCCTGATTTTTCTTCAGCAGAACTCCCAGGAACGGCATATCCTCATAGAGGTTGTCGATGCTCACGCCGCTTATCATGAGTGCCTGAATCCAGTCAAGAAGCTCCGAGGTTGAAGGTCTCTTCTGGAGGTCCTTCATTCCCCGAATCTTGTAAAATGCCTCCAGGGCTTTTGTCATGAGCTTGCTGTCAATGTCTCCGTAGTGAACCCTGATGATGTCAGCCATCTTCTCCTCATTCGGAAACTCGATGTAGTGGAATATGCATCTTCTCAGGAATGCATCAGGCAGCTCCTTTTCGGCATTGGATGTAATTATTACAATAGGTCTGTGCTTTGTTTTCACAGTCTCCTTTGTTTCATTGATATAAAATTCCATCTTGTCCAGCTCCCACAGCAGGTCATTGGGGAACTCCAGGTCAGCCTTATCTATTTCGTCAATAAGAAGAACAACCTGTCTGTCTGAGGTGAAGGCCTCACCCAGCTTTCCCAGCTTAATGTACTGAGCGATATCCTTAACGTCACCCTCTCCGAACTGGGAGTCGTACAGTCTCTGAACTGTGTCGTAAACATAGAGTCCGTCCTGGGCCTTTGTTGTGGACTTGATGCTCCAGATAATCAGATCCATATCCAGAGCCTGGGAGATAGCCTCCGCCAGCATTGTCTTGCCTGTTCCCGGTTCTCCCTTGATAAGCAAAGGCTTCTTCAGGGCGATGGATACGTTTACCGCATTCATCAGCTCATCTGTAACTACATAATTGTCACTTCCCGTGAAAACATTCATTTTTTCTGTCATTAATATTTCTCCTTAATACTTCTAATTTTATTTCGCTGCTGTGCTCCTTGCCTTTGAGAATGAGCCGTACATGCTGCCTCCGGCAACGTACCTTACAGCTCGTACCTTGTAGTAGTATCTCTTTCCTTTCTGAAGTCCCGAGTCTCTAAAGGACCGGGCTTTGCCTGACACCGTGGCGATGTACCTGTAGCTTCCGCTGCGGGAATCAGCCCTGTAAACCTGATATCGGCTTGCCCTTGATGCCTTGCGCCAGCCCACCGTCACGGTGCCTCCTGCCTTTGCACGGGCATACCGGGTTTTAACCTTCGAAGGCTTCCTGTGGCTTGTGAGCTTGCCTGAGGAACTGAATTTAACCTTGGTGCCGTTTATTCTGTGGCTTCCCGTAAACCTGAAGCCGGAGCTGCCGCTCATGTAGTAAGCGTAGCCCCCAAGCCAGTTCCAGCCTGTCCGTATGTAACCGGAACCATCGTAGTACTGAGTGCCGCCTCCGCATGAAATCCAGCCTCTGATCAGTCCGTCATCAGGCCTGCAGTTGTCGTTGTAATCTCTGTAAACCCTCACCCTGTTATCTGAAATATTGTATATGATTCCACGCTTGCTGTTTGCCACCCCATAATTGTATCCGTATTTCCGAGCCGTCTTCAAAGCATCCTGAGCCGCTCCGGTAAATCCGTGATTCTGCTCAAAGGACCACATTGGCGTTACCTTAGATGCAAAAGCAGAGGTGCCTGAGGTTCTCAATCCGTGGTGAGGTATCTTGAGAATGTCGCTGTTGAGGCTGGAGCCGTACCTTCCTGTCAGCTTCGCCTCTTCCTGCTTCTCAATGTCCCCCGTTGACAGGTAGCGCACCTTGCCGCAGGTTACCATGGTACAAAGGGAGCTGTTGTTCAGACAGTGTCCTTCCTTTGTTCCGCATCGTCCGTTCAATTCCTTAACGTATCCGATGAAATCATCGGGCTTATAGCTTCCCAGAGGCCCTATGACTTCGAATACTGCACCTCCCACATTGAAGGTGCTGGCGGTGTTTGCGGCACGAGGGTTGGAGCTTCTCACTGAGGCAGGGGGCCGCAGGAAAACAACGTCCGCTTCAGTCTCTGCCAGAGCCACATGTTCCTTGTATATCTGATCGATTGTCTTTAATTCATTCGGTGTATAGTAATTCCGGCAAAGCTCTATATCCGGGAAGAACACCCGCTCCACATCGAAATTCAGCAGAACCTTTTCAAGGCCTCCCGTGTGATCTCCGTGCATGTGACTGAAATACACATCAAGCTTTGTCTCGCTTCCCATTGCTCGCTTCAGGCAGGTGACAAGTCTTCCCGCCGAATCCTTGTGTCCCGTATCCATCAGCAGGTATCTGCCGTTTGATTCTATCAGAACAGCATCCCCATACTGACCGGAGCCCAGATAAAACGCGTAAATCCTCATGGATTTCGAGTATCCGGAGATGTCCTCCATGGTATAGGCAGTCCCGTCGTGTTCGAATTCCCCCAGAGCAAGATCTCTGCCCGTCTCTTCAAAGGCCTCCTGCTGAAGCTGCAGGACTTCTTTATCTTCTTCGGCAGCCCGGGTCCCTTCCTGGTCCACACCCTGAGTCCCTTCACTCTCCAGAACCTCTTCAGCGGCTTCCGAAGTCTCCTCCGATTCAGTTGTATTATTAACATCTTCCTCCCCTGCAAAGGCAGCCGCCGGCATCATGGTAATTGCCAGCATAACGCTCAATGCAAAGGCAGCGATGGTTTTCATGTTTGACTTCATTGTTTTATTACTGTGTTGTTATTTCTTGATTATGGTAACCTCTCCGCCTATTTTGTCCTTGTGACCTATTGTCTTTATGCCATCCTTAACGTAGTCGCAGTAGGCTTCGTATGCGGTTTCCCAACTTTCGTATCTGCTGTCGCCTCTGTGATCCTCAAGGTCGTAGTTTTCTTTTATATACTCTGACAGCCAGCTGGTGTATTTCTCAGCGCCTATATAGTTCACGTGCTTGCTGTTGTAGAAGTCGTGATCCCAGTCGATATCAAGCTCCTCATACATTTCCGGGGTGTTGAAGTTGATTACTGTGTAGCCCCTCTCCTTCACCATATCCATGGCTGTATTGAACTTAGGCATCTGAGGCTTTTTCACGGAATATGGGGAAAGTACGAAGAGCACCTCCTTGTCCTCAGGCAGGCTGTCGCAGTAATCCAGCACCTCATTCAGTGCTGCTTCCGCCATGTCAGAAAGGGGCTGCCTCTCCTCGGACAGCCTTGACATGAACTGGTTCACCTGCTTGGTGGTGCTTGGGCTCAAAACATATCCCTTGGTCTGGTTTTTGCTGCTGGTCAGCTTGAAATCCCCCGGGGTCATGTTCTCCTGAGCCAGTCTGCCGTGATACTTGATAATTGGCATTACATACTCAATCTTGTTGTAAGTTATGTCCCCCAGCATTCCGGTGCTTCCGTCCATGTAATCAAAGGATTTGTCTATGGCGTCAATCCTGTTTTCGGACATCTTCATGTTGTCTGTAACACGCCTGATGTGGGCATCGGTAATCTGATCCCTTTCCTTGTCCACCCACCTCAGTTCTATGATGTAAAGCTCCGGATCCTGGGTCTTGTTCACCTCATCTATAAGGTTCGGCACATAAAACAGAGGCATTCCCATTGTAGCCAGGGTAAATGAACTGATTCCCTGATCATGAAAGGCCTTTGGGTTGATAAAGTATCTGTTTGATGCGCTGGTTCCGAAATAGGCCACATCCACGGTGTTCTCTTCTTCGGCGTAAAATGCCTTAAAGGTCTGCCTGTTTGCGTCTGAGTCTCCCATGCTGAAAACCTTGCTCAGGTATGCGAAGACAACTCCCGCACAGATGAGAAACACCAGTATTCCCAGAATGATTCTTGTCTTAGTAACTGTCCTGTTTTCTTTTGTTTCCATGTTCTTTCCCATAATAAAATATTGAACCACAAAATGAGCCGGGAGTTCTTCTCCCCGGCTCATTCTATTATAAACATTACTGATAAACTTTGCAATTTTTTCTCGAATATGGGCGGTCTCCGCCGGTTACCCGGCTTCCAGCTTGTACCCGACGCTTCTCAGTGTACTTATGCTGATTCCCTCTGCACCGGCCTGTTTCAGTTTGCCCCTCAGGGTTCCTACATGAACATCAACCGTTCTGGATTCCCCCAGATACTCAATGCCCCATATGCTCTCGATAATCTGTTCCCTGGTGAAGACTCTTCCCTGGTTTGTCATGAACAGATACAGGATCTCATATTCCTTAAAGGTCAGCACCATGGGTTCTCCCCCTACTGTAACTTTTCGCTCATCCGGGCAAATAACAATATTGCCTGCACTTACCGATGATGGCTTACAGTCTCCTGTTCTTCTCAGCACCGCTCTCACCGTGGCCACCAGTTCCATCATTCCGATGGGTTTGGTCATATAGCAGTCGGCACCAAGATCCAGTCCCTGAACTCTGTCGATTTCGGAGCTTTTGGAGGTTGCCAGTATTACCGGCGTGCTGTGGGTCTCGGGATTCCGACGGAGCTGTTTCAGTATCTCCAGCCCGCTTTCCCCAGGCAGAATCACATCAAGGATGATGAGCTCAGGGGTTTCGGCCTTCAACGCCTTCTTTAGCCCCTCGCCGTCTCCGAAGCCCTCCGCCTGATAGCCGGAATTGTTTAATGTATAGACCATCAGGTCACACATTATTTCTTCATCTTCTACACAGTATATCATATTCATATTTTAACCCCACTGTGTACAGTTCGGCAAACCTCAGGCCAGATGTTTTTGTGTACTATTATTGTACAGACCGCCGCACCGCTGCTTTTGCACGCTGCTTACTTTTCCTTGTAATACAGCTGGCAGGAGCAGAATCCTTCATATTCCGGATCCGCTATCTGCTGCAAAAACTCCGTACACACGCATTTGTTTTCCTCTGATTTCACCGGCTTGCAGGGACAGTATCCTCCCGTCCTCTCCAGTCCGATCTTTATGGAATCCGCCAGTTCCTTGTTTCTGTTTTCTCTTACCAGCATGATATCACCCCTTTCTTCATAGGCATCTTTTTACTATAAACTTTTCACCGTTCACTTTTCGCTTTTCGAAGTGCTCATCGTTCATTGTCAGGATCCTTTATCGTTCATTCTTCGAATCCTTCATTCTCTTCCAGGAGCCTCTGCTTCCCGAGCAAACCCTGGCCGGAGGCAGCCTTCTTTCGCCCTTTCGCTTAAGCTCCCGGTCCAGATCCTCTCTCAGATCCGCCGATGAAACACTGCGTTCTTCCTTTTTTCTCATATCCCTATACTCCTTTCTTCAGTGGTAACTCTTTCATACAAAATCCAACTCGGTTCTTGCAGACCTGCAAAAGCCGCAATTACCTTTTGACGGTTACACTTTATTACTTTTCCTGCAGGGAAGTTTGCGGGTTTTGTAAGGGCTTTGTAAAATCTCACGGCATGC
>JALFKB010000083.1 GCA_022775805.1 Clostridiales bacterium | reverse complement strand
TTGACGGTCTTAAGAATGCTGAAAACAGGAAGCTTGGCGTTTTGCGCGAGGAGCTGAAGGCCCTTGAATCAAAGGGATACGGCAAGTTACGCTGGCGGCGACGCGGCAATTGCTGCAATTTCTGGGATTATTCCAACGGGCGTCAACTTGGCATCACCAAATCCACCGATAAGCTTTACGCTATGGCGCGCCGGGATTATCTCCGGCTATATCTTGACGACCTGAGGATAAACAATGCGCCCCAGTGGTCCCGGGCTGTCAATAATCTGCTTCGCTCCTTTTCATCTGCGGGACTGGATTTGTCCCGGATTGTCCTCACCCCGAAGCAATATAACTGGGCCCGCAGCCCCCAAAGCAGCAAACCTGACAGGAAGGATGCTCTCCGCTACAAAACTACTAACGGCGTTCTCGTACGAAGCAAGTCCGAACAGTTTATCGGAAACCTGCTGGAGGAATTCGGTATTCCTTACAGATACGAGCCTGAGCTCCGAGTAGGCAACCGGATTTTTCATCCGGATTTTGTAATTATGACTGTTGACGGGCGAAAAATAATCCTGGAGCATTTCGGCCGCATGGATCTTAATGAGTATGTTTCCGCTGCCGTCGACAGGCTTATGGCATACTCCTTCCAGGGCCTTGCTTTGGGGCACAATGTCTTCCTTTCATTCGAACAGAACGTAAGGAGCCGTGAGGATTTCCTACCGCTTCTGTATCAGATAATGGCAGCGTAGTTAATGTACTCTTGGCGCGTCCCACGGCTTGCCACAATAATTTCTATATTCCATGGTTTTTCAGGGGTTCTTGTGGCATGGCACAGTTATGCAAGGATGCACTTGCCACAAAAACCATCAAAACTATAGACCTTTCACTATTTCTTGTGGCATTTCGTTCTGCGAACATAGTTTCCTGATAGGCATTTGCCACAAGTAACTCATCGTTTCACGGTTTTTCAGAGCATCTTGTGGCAAATGAATTTCTTGTAAATAGCTTATGCCACAGTTTGTCGTGAAAACCCTTAGTTTTACGTCTTTCTTGTGGCATATTGGCCTCTTGAATATATCTACCTATAAATCGTATTGTACGCGCAGAATGGAATCAGGCGATAGTCATCGGTCATCTGGACCACCCGGCAACGCTTCAGCCGCTCCGCATCAAGATTGGTGATATCCTGGAATGCCATACCTGTAACGGTAAAGGTGTTTCGCCTATAGTATGTCAGGAATTCATCCAGATCGGTTATTTCATCTGAGCTCCGATATTTTGATGCAAAGGCAGCCTCGCCGCCGCTGCAGCAATCGGGATTATCGATTCCTGCAGAATCCTCAGGCACTGCTATGTCCCACTTGTCAAGAACATAGTCCCGGTCTTTCTTTATAACTTCCAGTCTGTCGGCCTGAGTCATGTCACAACAGCTTATGGAGACAACACCGCTATCCGGCTGGCCGCAGCAGCAGTCTGCGGCTGTGTCGCAGCAGTCTGTGGCTGTGTCGCAGCAGTCCGCCATAGTCATGTCGCAGCAGCTTACACCCTCCTGCCTTTGCTTGCCTGTGAGGGTGCACCGAATGGTGCCGTCGGGCTCTTTGATATATGTTGAATAGAAGCAGCACAGAGTGTGCCCGGTGGAAATAGGCAGGGAATCACTGTATCTGAAGGCGGGTCTTTGAGCTTCAAGCTCCCTCAGCACACCGAACATGGTTATTCTTCCCTCCAGCTCATCCCCCTCGGGATAACGCCCGAAGAAGGATGCCGGCTGGAAGTGAATTCCCTTTACCACGTTCACATTCTCAACCAGAAAGTCCATCATCTCCCCTATGTTATCGTCGTTGACACCTCGAACAACCGTAGGAACGAGGGTTACTGCAAGGCCGGCCTTCTCGCAGTTCCGGACTGCCTGCACCTTCTTTTCAAAAAGAGGCTCCCCCCTGAGTTTCATATATATATCGTCCCGTGTCCCGTCAAACTGCATGAAAATAACAGATGCGCCGGCCTCCTTCAGCACCCGGGCATAGTCTTCCTCCTCTGCCAGCCGTCTGCCATTGGAATTAATCTGTATGTACGAGAAACCCTTCTCTCTTGCAAGGCGAATGATTTCCGGCAGATCATCTCTTACCGTCGGCTCACCGCCGCTGAGCTGTATATTAAACTCACGGCCCTCTTCACCCTGCTGCAAAAGCCAGTCATACCTGGCGCCTATTTCATCGAGCGAAGGCTCCGATGGATCCACATCCTCCCCCGACAGCGCGAAGCAATATGGGCAGTGCTGATTGCATCTCCGGGTCACATCGATTAGAACGCAGCAGGTTGTCTGAAGATGATTATCGCATGTTCCGCAGTGGAGCGGACATTCATCATCCCCGGGAGCTCCTCTGGTTATCGATCTCACGGGAGGAATATTAATAACCGGATTCTTTATCCACTCTCTGAAATCCTCTGCCCGCTCTGCCGCCAGGGTCTCAAACCGTCCATGCTCAGGACATTCCTGCACAAAAAAAACACTGTCTGCCGTACCGCACGTGCAGTCGCAGCAGCAGTTGTTCTGTGATTCGTCAGATAAAGAATTCCCTCCCCCGGGCTTCTGAACATATCCCGCAGGAATGGGTTTTCTGCATACAGGACATATGCTTTGTGTCTTATATATATAATTGTACTCTTCTATCATAATTTCCTTCCTTGTCCGTAATCAGAGTATTGTAAATCTGCTGCCTTTGAAGTCTATTATACCCTCCCTCTTCATTTTGTTCAATTCATTAGAGAGAGCTGAACGGTTAACGCAAAGAAACTGTGCCAGCTGCTCCCTGCTCATCTTTATCGTGACAGTGTTGCCGCCGGCTTTGCTCCTAAGTACATTAAGATATACCATTATTCTATCCCGCAGACCCCTCTCTGCAAGTATTTCTACTTTGTGTGCCATCTTGATATTTGAATCTGACAGCATAAATATTATGGCTCTGTTAATCTCCTCACTGTACGTGCTTCGCTCTATTGAGTGTGTTGATACAAATACGACAACCGACTCCTCATTGCTGATATAGTCAACAGCAGCCTTTTTTGTTTTTGACACGGCAACCTCCATGCCGAAAATTGTCCCTGTGTCGAAGATATCCACAATATGAAGCTCACCGTCAGGATAAACCTTCTCGCTTCTGATACTGCCTTCTCTGATTATGCAGATTTTGTCAATAAGATCCCCCTCATAAAAAACGGGTTCATTCTTTTTGTAACTTCTTCCTGTAATCTTAAGCTGCTCAAATGCCTCAATGTAGTCACGTTTGTCTATTTCACTGAACAATCCGCTTTCGATTACTCCCTCAAGATACTTCATTTGAACTATTCCTTTTTTTGTTGTTATTCTAACATATATTTTGTAAAAGAAAAAACGGATTTTCATCCGTTTCCCCATGAGTCATTACAAGTCAATACAAACAATTACCTATCAAATAATCAACTTTGGCATGTATGTATAATACCCTCTATCCGGTATTATGTATGTTGTTGTGACAACATATTAAAACCTTTTAGCAAGTTTTTTTATTTCCTTAAGAGGTCTCATCCTCTGGTAATTTCTATCTCCGCAACATTCCTTATCCAGTGACTTCCGTTGTAATGTCCACATTCCCTCTGACCGTAAACAAGCCTGAAATCATCAGTTATTATGGCTGGAACCTGTTCAGCAAGATTTCCCCTTTCATCATACCTGCCGGCATAAAGGATTTCTTCAAGCCTGAGAGCCTTCACCACTCCCTTTCTATTGGTAACAAGGAGCGTCGCCTCCGCCTCCGGTTCCGTTGCCAGAACTGCAGACAGTCTGACCCCTCTGTGCCTCTCAAAAACAAGCCGGCCTCTCTGCATCAGGGAATACTCAAACTCTTCATGTTCCATGTGCCTGAACTCCTCTCCGGTTATTTCACGGGAGAGGAGTTCCTTGTCCATATCAGCAGCCGTTTCCCTGACATTCATCACCACGCCCTCTCCAAGCTTCGGCGCCATGAGTTTTTCCAGCTGCTCAATCGCAAGGGGCGTTCCAACAGAATCCGGACTTTTCTCTCCTTTACAGTATTCAAATCTCGGGCATCTGCTGCAATCCTTTTTCGGCTTGGGATTTACTGCCTTTGCGTATGTATCGATAAGCTCTCCGGAGGAGCCGTAGGTTTCCAGCTTTATCTCGGATTCCGTGACCTCAAATACCGTGGCAACGGACTCGTATTCCCGTGCAAAGGCCATATTCCCCAGATCCCATCCGCTGAAGAATTTTGTGCCTGATACGCCCATCAGCTGCACCATAGGATACTCGGGAGAACCCATCTGCCGGGTTCTGCAATAAAGATGCTGATGCCCGCAGAGTATGAAATCCACTCTGTACTTAGTGAACAGCTTCATATAGTTTTCTGTTATTGTTTCCGCCAGCACCCGGTCGCTAAAGGATGTCCCCACAGTATATATCGGGTGATGCATCAGTATGAAGGTTGCCGGCTTCCCGTTTTCCTGAAGGTCGTCCCGAATCCAGTTCCCTATGTACTTGTATGCAGCCTTCTGTCTTGTCCCCATATACTCGGAGTTCAGCACCAGGAAGTGACAGCAGCCATAGTCAAAGGAATAAAAGCTCTCCGGGGAAGCCACTTTCAGGCTGTCCATCAGATCTCCTCCCGCTTCAAAAAAAGCCTCCCATTCCTCTTGACGTTTTTCCCGGGTTCCCCGATTAACCAGATCTCCCCCGAGCAAAAGCAGCCCCTTCTCCATATGGAAGTCTCCCGAGTCTTCCGGTTCTTCGGGATATGCTACGGCTGCCGTCATATGCAAAAGCCTGCCCCAGCGGGAGTAGTCGGGGCCGGACCCTGCCAGACGGCTGGGCTGCGGGTCTCCCATGTATATGAATTTAGTGGATTTGCCGCTCATATTAATTCTTGTATGATCATTTCAGAAGCTAAATGACCACATTTTCCTTTCTTTTTACATCGTTTATATCGTGGTTTAATACATTCAGATACTGTGGACTTTTGATGTTTACCTGTAGCCTTGACTACTCAATTGGAGTGTATTGCCGCTACCTTTATCTGAATTGTTTATAGCTGGATGTTGCTGTAGGCTTTCTGCTTATGAGTACTTATTTCCATCAAGTCTACGATGATAATCGCTGGTGGATATCACGGTATCAGACTTTAGAAAGGGAGGAACAACCTCATGATTTACGTAGGCATTGATATTGCCAAACTCAACCATTTCGCTTCAGCCATTTCTTCTGATGGCGAAATACTCATCGAGCCGTTTCAATTCTCGAATGACGCTGATGGCTTCCAAATGCTGGTCTCTAAACTCGATTCCTTCGACAAGAGCAGCATCATCATCGGTCTTGAATCAACGGCACACTACGGCGACAACCTCGTCCGATATCTTGTCGCTTCGCTTTACAAAGTGTGTGTTATCAACCCTATTCAGACTTCTACCTTGCGAAAGAACAATATTCGCAAGACAAAGACTGACAAAGTCGACACTTTAATCATCTGTAAGGCTCTTATGATGCAGAGTAACCCTAGATTTGTTTCCTTCTTTGACCTCGACCTTATGGATCTGAAATCCCTTGGTCGTTTTCGTCAGAAGACCATTAAGCAGCGTAGCAGACTTAAGATTCAGCTGACTGCCTGCATGGATGAAGTATTCCCTGAACTGCAATACTTCTTCAAATCAGGTCTGCATCAGAAGAGTGTTTACGCACTTCTTAAAGAAGCACCTACACCGAAAGCTATTGCTTCTATGCATATGACTCATCTGGCTCATCTCCTCAAGGTTACTTCCCACGGTCACTTTGATAAAGAGAAGGCTCAGCAGTTAAGAGTTCTCGCACAGAAGTCTGTCGGTGCCAGCGACAGCGCTTTATCTATTCAGATAACTCATATCATCTCACAGATTGAGCTACTGGATAGTCAATTGGAAAGAGTTGAAGCTGAAATGACAAGAATCATGGAATTCAACGATTCTGTCATTATGACCATTCCGGGTATCGGATACATCAATGGCGGAATGATCCTCGGTGAAATCGGTGATATTCACCGATTCTCCAGCCCCGGCAAGCTGCTTGCATACGCAGGTCTTGATCCGTCTGTCTATCAGTCCGGAAACTTCAAGGCCAGGAAGACAAGAATGTCTAAGCGTGGATCCAAAACCCTTAGATACGCACTCATGAATGCAGCTCACAATGTTGTTAAAAACAACCGGACCTTCAAAGCTTACTACGATGCTAAGATGGCCGAAGGCCGGTCTCATTACAATGCTCTTGGGCATTGTGCCGGCAAGCTCGTCAGAGTCATCTGGAAGATGTTGACTGACGAAGTTGAATTCAATCTCGACTAAGGAGATTCGTGATATTAATCGATAGACCTTGAAAAGCTCACCTGTGTGGAGCCTTATTAAGGTTACCCTTATATACCACATGAACGATTTTGGAATTTCCAGCTAATCTAAGCTTGACTTTTCATAGCTGGTCTCCTTGCCAAACACGTTTTTTATTCCGACGCGTTATTTATTATTATAACAGGTGAGGACCGGAATCTCTCCCGGTCCTCACCATTTGTAAAGTTTTTATTGAGGTTATAGAAATTTTTGGCACTGTTTCTCTCTGCCAT
>JALFKB010000082.1 GCA_022775805.1 Clostridiales bacterium | reverse complement strand
CAAACAGGTGTATGCCACAAAAACTGTCGAAAACAGGGCAATCCTGCAGTCACTTGTGGCATAGTGCCTCTAAGCAGGAGTTGGCAATAAGGCAAATGCCACAAGAGCAGTTAGAATTCAGAGGTTTCAGTAATAATCTGTGGCATTTCATTCTAGCAAAAAAAACATATGCCACAAATATAGCAGTTAAATGGGGGATATTGACATATTTTGTGGCATATGATTGTTGCAATCACCCGCCGCCCGCCACAGGCAACCGCCCGCCTCCCTGAATCAGTAGTTGTCCCTTACCCACCGGCAGGCGTGTTCGTAGAACATGGAAGCGGCTCCTGAAAGGACGCTTCGGTTACGGCAGGCTATGCCAAGGTCGCGCCAGCCCGGAGGATCCAGGGGCAGGCAGAGGATGCGGCGATTAAAGCCCTGAAGCATCATGGCGGACATGAGGCTTATGCCCAGACCCTGCTCCACCATAGCAATAACGGCGTGGTCGTTGCTTTCAACGAAGGCGGCCTCGGGGTTTATCTTGTTCTGCTTCAGGATGGCGGTAATCTCATCCTCAACGCCTTCATTGAGGGCGATGTAAGACAGCTCCGGAAGCTCATGAATATTGAAGGCATCAAGACCGGCGTGGCAGTCATCCTCAGAAAAAATCGCCACAAGGGGATCCCTGTACAGGAAATCGCAATCAAGCTCCGGCAGGGTTGGATACGAGACAAAGCCCACATCCACCCGTCCCTCTGACAGCCAGCTGACAATCTGATCGTCGGTTCCGTGAAGGAGCTGAAAACTGATGCCAGGGTAGCTTTGCCTGAAGCTTTTGATCATTCCCGGAAGCCACTGGGCGGAAACGCTGTTAAAGGTTCCTATTCTAATAAGGCCGTCCCTCAGACCGTTGAGCTCACCAACCCTTTCTGAAAGTCTGCGCTGATCGTGAAGCACCGTTCTGATATATGGCAGCAGCAGCTCTCCCTCGGTTGTGAGCTGAACTCCGCTTCGACCCCGGATAAGAAGCTTCACGCCCCACTGGTTTTCCAGAGAATTCAAAGCCCTGGTGAGACCGGACTGGGAATAGCCAAGCTTCTCGGCGGCACCTGTAAGAGTGCCCAGTTCTACAGTTTTGATAAAAGCCTCATATTGGGAAAGATTCATAATGCGCCTCCAAGCTAACAAAGAAATACCTCACACTATTATATGATAAAAAGTCATATAAATCATGAGAAACTTGCGTTTTACGAATCATAAAACATCCTCTATACTAAAATCAAGCAAAAGCAGAAAAAACTCAGATAATAAAACTCATGGAGGAACGTTATGTTTACAAGAGCAATTTCAAAGAAACCATGCAGAGCGTTGATAGATGGAATAACAACTGCGCAGTTTGTTGAGCCAGGCGAGAAGCCTGACTACGACCTGGCTGTAAAGCAGCATGACAAATATGTAGAAGTTCTTGAATCTCTGGGACTTGAGGTTCTGGATCTGGATGCTGATGAACGTTATCCGGATTCATGCTTCACAGAGGACCCTGCAGTAGTAATGGAACGCTGCGCTGTAATAACAAACCCGGCAACAGACTCACGAAACGGTGAAAAAGAGGAAATCCTTCCTGCAATTCGGAAATTCTACGCTGACGATCAGATCTTCCACATTGAAGCTCCGGGAACAATGGAGGGGGGAGATGTAATGCGTGTAGGCGACCATTTCTATGTGGGACTAAGCGACAGAACAAACGAAGAAGGCGCAAGACAGTTCAATGAGATAGTAACAAAATTCGGATACACATCATCAACGGTTCCTGTAACTGAAGGACTTCACCTGAAGGACTTCGCAATATACCTTGAAAACAACAATATGCTGGTAACAGAAATAGTAGATAAGATGGATGCATTCAAAGACTTTAACCGCATCGTAATCGACCCTGATGAACTGTACGCAATCAACAGCATGTACATCAACGGAACGGTTCTGGTACCGGAAGGATATCCGAAAACCCTTCAGATTATCAAGGACCTGGGATACCCGACAATCCTGGTAGACACAAGTGAATTCAGAAAAATAGACGGCAGCCTCACCTGCCTGTCCCTCAGATTCTAACACTAAAACATTACAACATTACAACATTTCAACATATAAGATTCCTTACTAATATATTATAAAGGGGTACATCTCACTTCGAGATGTACCCCTGATGTTTTCATGAGTCAGAACCTATCTGAAGGATTTTTCGAATATTCCGGCCACATCCTCATCGGTCATTTCACACGGATTTGCCAGATACAGGCCTCCCATTGTGGCACGTGCGTTCAGAGCCAGATCCAAGCACTCATCCTTGGTGAAACCGTAATCGCTCATCTTAAGATTATCAACACCGCAGGCCTTTTTCAGCTTTTCCAGAGCATCGATGAAATCCTGAGAGGAAGCGGGAGCAGGTGCTCCCATGGCTTCGGCCATCTTAATAAACTGATCGTCACAGGCATGCCTGTCAATAAAGAACTGAGCAAACTCTCTGGAAATCATAATGAGACCGGCACCGTGCTGGAGATTCCGATGATGAGCGCTCATGGCATGCTCCATGGAGTGCTGGGCCACAAGGCTAGTAAGCTGCATGGTAATCCCTGCCATGGTGCTGCCGTAGGCAACATGCTCCCGGGCCTCAATGTCGCTGCCGTCAGCTACTGCCTTTGGAAGATACTCGTTAATATCCGAAATGGCGGATAGAGCAATAGCCTCGGAGAGCACATTAAGAGATCTGGACATCATGGCCTCCACATGATGGAACAGTGCGTCGAAGCCCTGATATGCCGTGTACGCCGGTGGCACAGTCAGCATGAATGTAGGGTCAACAACTGCAATAACAGGCTTGCACTTGGGATTCGCAAAACCAATCTTCTCATGGGTGGTGTCATTTGAGATGACACCTATCTCATTCATTTCAGAACCGGTGCCGGAAGATGTTGCGATGGTTATTATCGGCAGGGGATCGCAGGCAACAGGCTGAGCCTTGCCGGTTCCCCCAACAACATAATCCCACAGTCTTCCCGGGTTTGTGGCCATGACAGCCACGGCAACCGATGCATCGAGAACGGCGCCGCCTCCCAGGGCAACAATGAAATCACAGCCCTCTGCCTTTGCGAATTCTCCGGCCTTCTCGCATATTTCCATTGAGGGGTTTTCCATTATTTCAGCAAACTCCACGAAATCAACCTTCAGCCGCTGAAGCTGCTCAACCGTCTTGTCGTAGGCGCCGCTGACATGGGCTGATCTGCCCCGGGACATAAGAAGAAGAGCCTTGGTGCCCGGCATTTTTTCCCTGCGAAGACGGCCTATCATGCCGGCTCCAAACAGAAGCTTCGTAGGATTGTTGAACTTAAAAGAATATTTCGGATTAAACATGTGATACCTCCTGAACATCTGCCTCCTGGTAATCCGGCAGATCAAAATCAATAAGCCCCGATGAAATTCCCTTACCGGTATGAGGGTGGAAGTGGGTGTAGATCACATCACCCAGGAAAGCCGTCGTCAGGAAACACAACAGGGGAACCTTGACCTTTGCGGGCCATTTGCTGAATAGATTGTCGAAACGAGGTGCGATCATGTAGAGTCCCAGACTGGCCAGGATTGTGAACATGATAAGCCCCTCAAGGCATACTCTGCCGTTAATGTTAAACAGATAATTTGAGTAGTCCCAGTATTTAATATGATCAAAGGTCTCAAAGTACCAGCTGGTAAAGTATTCGATTATGCCGCAGGCGAAGAAGGTGCATACAGCCATAAGGGCCGGCTTCTTGCCAAGGGGCTTCAGAAGCACCACCACGCAGGTTCCTCCAACACCGTAGATTGGAATCCACGGACCCCAGAGGCTTCCTCTGTTGATGAGAATGCCATCCAGAATGAAGTGATACAGCACTTCCCAGCACCAGCCTATCATCGCAAAGGCAAAGAATATCAGACCGATATGAATTATTGAATAATGCCTGTCCCAAGGCACTGACAGTTCATGCTTTGCACGGATTTTTATAGAAGGATAAAGATCCGCACGGCGAGCCTCGCCCCTGTGCTCGTAAAGCGGGGCATCATCAAGAAGATGAATGTGAGGGGTGCCGGCTGCCTTTGCACGTTCCCTGAGCATAACGTGGAATTCCGCCTGACCCCCGCGGTAGTATGGGTTTGTGTACAGGATGTTGAGAAGTCCCATGGTGAAGAACCCGGCGATGAACCAGAGAAGGTATGTAAGGTCAAAGCGGAACATTTGCATTTTGTACCCCATGGACAGCTCCTTTGCCAGCGCGAAGCAGTCTTTGCGGGAAAGCATCGGGTTTTCGGCGAGAATGTATGGAATGGTTCTGTATTCATAGTACTTCATGATGCCGCCCACAATTGTTAAGCACCAGAGAAGGTTCAAAACTGCCCGCAGCACCATTATCTTCGCAACGTTCCGTACTCCGGATGTTCTGTACACAGAAAAAATCCTCGTGGCTCTGGTGTCCCGGTAGATTCTGTTTTCAAGGAAGAACCGCCGCTGTCCGATTTTGAGCTGCACCTGAAAGAACATGTAGTACAGCAGAGAGGCTATGACACCCAGCAGGGAAACCAGGAAACTCATTACGGGATGATTGGCCAGAATGTGTCTCACTGCGTCGGCTGCGAAGGTGAGAACATGGGCTGTTTTCGTAAGGCTGTTGGCAAGGGAAGCCATTACTCCCTTGGTTGCAGTCTTGAGCTGTTTGTTGTCGATCTCCTCAAGGAGGCTGTCAAAGAAGGCGTTACCCAGCTGGGAACCCTTTACCATATGACTTGAGACCCCGGTGCTGCCGCCGGATACACCCAGATCAGAGTGCTCTCCCAGCAGTCCGTCGGAGGATGCATACTCAGCGCCGAAAATCATCAGCAGGAAGCATACGGTCACGCATGCGATGTAGTTCCGCTTCAGATTTTGCCTGGAGGTCCTCCTCATTGCTTTGTAATCTGAATTGTTGTTTATGTTCATTGTTCTGTTTTTCTCCTTAGACAAAGAGGACCTAACGGTTCAGGTCCTCTGATATTTCTTGTATTACTTGTTAAAGGTGAGCCATATTCCAACATAGCCCAGCTTGATTGTGTCATTGTCGATTATCTTGTACCTGACACTGGAGTTCGGCTTGAAGTTCGGCCAGCATATGGGCGGATCGAAATCATCGGTATTGCAGGTCAACTCCAAAATTCCCAGCTTACCTGTGTCGTCCCCCTTCATTGTCCCGGCAATGCATGGATTACCGGCTTCCGTATCAACGATGCTGAAGCTGCCGTCTTCCTGGATGGTCATTGTGTACATACCCGTGTACATGGCGTTGCCTGAAGGGGAATCGGCGCACTGCCATTCTCCCACAAGCCTTTCGGGAACCGTGCTGCCGCAGGCTGTCAAAACAATAACCGCTGTTATTAATATTAGTGAAATAATTAGTATCCTTTTCATAGCTAAATTATAACATATACCCGGCTGGAAATGTAGCGGATTTGGGCATGAAATACATATGAAACACATATGAAACAAAGTTCTGAAAATTTGTTAGCACTCTATTGACACGAGTGCTAAACGGTATTACAATGAACATGCAAAGGCAGGACAGGGGGAAGAAACCTGCCGGATTGAAAATTCAAATTGGTAATTGAAAGGGGTTTAGAAATATGAACGCAGAAAAATTAACACAGAAAGCACAGGAGGCAATAATAGATTGCCAGAACATCGCCATTGAAGAAGGACATCAGCAGGTGGATGGCGAACACCTGCACATGGCTCTGCTCCAGCAGAAGGACGGTCTGATTCCCAAGCTGATAGCATATGCCAAACTGAATGCCGGGGAAATTATAGGCTCCCTCCAGGCTGAACTGGATAAGCTGCCGAAGGTAAGCGGCGGAGCGGATCAGATGTATCCTACCAGGAGACTTCAGCAGCTTCTTGCGGCTGCAGAGAAGAAGGCAAACTCGCTCAAGGATGAATATGTAAGTGTTGAACATCTCTACATGGCTCTACTTGAGGAACGGAATACGCCAAGTGCCAGGATTTTCAAAAAATACGGCATTACTATGGAATGTTTCCTGGATGCTCTGAACCAGGTCCGCGGAAATCAGAGAGTAACCTCTCAGAATCCTGAAGAGGGCTATGACGCACTGACAAAGTACGGCAGAGACCTTGTTGAGATGGCAAGGGAGGGAAAGCTGGATCCTGTAATCGGCAGAGACGCCGAAATCAGACATACAATTCAGATTCTTTCCAGAAGAACAAAGAACAATCCTGTTCTCATCGGCGAACCCGGCGTGGGCAAGACTGCAGTTGTGGAGGGTCTGGCCCAGAGAATTCTTAACGGAGACGTGCCTGAGGGACTGAAGGACAAAACCATATTCGCACTGGATATGGGTTCCCTGATTGCAGGAGCCAAGTTCAGAGGCGAGTTTGAGGAGAGACTTAAGGCTGTCCTCAACGAAATTGAAAAGTCCGAGGGAAGAATACTTCTCTTCATAGACGAGCTTCACAACATTGTGGGTGCAGGCAAGACTGAGGGGGCAATGGACGCAGGAAATCTGCTGAAGCCTAAACTTGCCAGGGGAGAGCTTCACTGCATAGGCGCCACAACCCTTGATGAGTATAGAAAGTACATCGAAAAGGATGCCGCTCTGGAGAGAAGATTCCAGAAGGTAATGGTGGATCAGCCTACAGTTGAGGACACCATCTCCATATTAAGAGGACTGAAGGAACGCTTCGAAATTCACCACGGTGTCAGAATCACAGATAACGCTCTTATTGCCTGCGCAACACTATCGGACAGATACATTACAGACAGATTTCTGCCTGATAAGGCCATCGACCTTATGGATGAAGCGGCAGCAAGGATAAGAACGGAAATCGACAGCATGCCTGCGGAGCTGGATGAAATCTCAAGAAAGATAATGCAGCTGGAGATTGAAAAGCAGGCTCTGGGTAAGGAAACAGATAAGGCCTCAAAGGCAAGGCTCAATACTCTGGAAGCTGAGCTGGCGGAGCTCAAGGATGAGAGCAACGGCATGAGGGCACAGTGGGAAACAGAGAAAAAGGCCATTGCCGAGGTGAAGGAAACCAAGCAGCAGCTTGACGACCTCCGCCATGAAATCGAAGTGGCCGAAAGAGAATACGACCTTGAACGTCTTGCCGAGCTGAAGTACGGCAGACTGCCGGCTCTGGAGAAGAAGCTGGAAGAGGAAAAGGCAAAGGCAGACGCTGCCGAGGAGGCAAGACTTCTGAAGGAAGAGGTAGGAGAAGAGGAGATAGCAGAGGTTATTTCAAGCTGGACAGGAATACCTGTTGCCAAGCTTGTGGAAAGCGAAAAGGAAAAGCTGGTAAGGCTTCCTGAAATCCTTCACAAGCGTGTAATCGGTCAGGACGAAGGTGTCAGATCTGTTGCTGAAGCGGTGCTCCGTGCCAGAGCGGGACTGAAGGATGAGAACAGACCAATCGGTTCATTCATATTCCTGGGGCCTACAGGTGTGGGCAAAACCGAGCTGGCCAAGGCACTTTCCGAGGCGCTCTTCGACTCGGAACGGAACATGATAAGAATCGACATGTCCGAATACATGGAGAAGCACTCGGTATCCCGTCTTGTGGGAGCGCCTCCGGGATATGTGGGCTACGACGAAGGCGGCCAGCTCACTGAGGCCGTAAGACGTAAGCCGTACAGCGTAATACTCTTTGACGAGATAGAAAAGGCTCACCCTGATGTGTTCAATATACTGCTGCAGCTGCTGGATGACGGCCGTCTCACAGACAACCAGGGCAGAACAGTTGATTTCAAGAACACAATTGTGATAATGACATCAAATATCGGCAGCAGCTATCTTATCGACGGAATCAGGGAAGACGGAACAGTCGCCGAGGAAGTGAGAGAAAAGGTCGAAAACGAAATGAAGAAGCATTTCAGACCGGAATTCCTTAACAGAATCGATGATACCATAGTATTCTCGCCGCTGACCCGTGAGCAGATTGTTAAGATCATAGAGATGGGAGTAAGGGATATTCAGACTCGTCTTACCGAAAGGGAGATTACTCTGGAGCTTACAGATGCAGCCAAGAATTTCATTGCAGAGGAGGCCTACGATCCTGTATACGGCGCAAGACCTGTGAAGAGATACCTCCAGAAGAGCATTGAAACACAGCTGGCATCAATGATAATCAGAGGAGAAGTCTGCGACGGAGATAAAATTACGATAGATTCCAATGGAGAAAAGCTGGATTTTAGGGTATAATGTAATGTAACCAAAAAATTAAGACAACAGCTTAGGAGGAAATAATGATTAACAAGGTAACTGACTCAGTGTACTACATCGGGGTTAATGATCATGATCTGGACCTGTTTGAGGGACAGTATATCGTGCCCAACGGCATGGCCTACAATTCATACATGATCAAGGACGAGAAGATTGCAGTATTCGATACAACAGATAGGAAGAAGGTCGATGAATGGCTGGGCAACGTGGCTGAAGCCCTGGATGGAGCAACACCGGATTATCTGGTGGTTTCCCATATGGAGCCTGACCACTCGGCTGCAATAAAAGCATTTCTGGAGAAGTATCCGGATACAACAGTTGTATCAACAGGCAAGGCCTTCAAGGTTATGGAACAGTTCTTCCCGGGTTTTGAGATCCCTAACCGTATCGAAGCTGAGGACGGCGGATGTCTGGAGCTTGGCGCTCACAAGCTGAATTTCGTTCACGCACCTATGGTTCACTGGCCTGAGGTTGTGATGACATATGAATCCAGCGAAAAGATTCTCTTCTCAGCAGACGGTTTCGGCAAGTTCGGAGCTCTGGACGTTGAGGAGGATTGGGCATGCGAAGCCAGACGCTACTACTTCGGAATCGTAGGCAAATACGGCAAGCAGGTTCAGGATATTCTCGCAAAGGCAGCCCAGCTGGACATTGAAAAAATCTGTCCGCTCCACGGTCCTGTACTGACAGAGAATCTGGGATACTACATTGACCTTTACAACACATGGTCATCCTACGGAACTGAGACAGAGGGAATATGCATCTTCTACACATCAGTATACGGCAACACAGAAAAGGCAGCCCTTATGCTGGCCGATCTGCTGAGAGAAAAGGGAGTTGAGACTGTAGAGGTTTCCGATCTGGCAAGATGCGACTGGGCAGAGGCAGTTGAAGACGCCTTCAGATACGACAGAGCTGTATTCGCAACAACAACATACTGCGGAGGAATCTTCCCGTTCATGAAGCAGTTCATTCAGCACCTTACAGAACGTAACTACCAGAACAAGAAGGTTGCATTCATTCAGAACGGATCATGGGCTCCTGTTGCAACAAAGATAATGAAGTGCATGTTCGAAAAATCAAAGAATCTTGCCTTTGCAGAAAACGAGGTGACTATCAGATCGGCAATTAACGATGAGACAAAAGCACAGATTGAAGCTCTGGCTGATGAACTCTCAAGAACAGGTGATGCCTGCGCTCCGGCTAAGATGAAGTGCAGCGTATGCGGATTTGTTTATGATCCTGAGAAGGAAGGCATGGCATTTGATGAGCAGAAGGATTCCTACAAGTGTCCGATCTGCGGAATGGCAAAGAGCGTATTCGTTGAAGAAACAGCTGCCAAGGCTGCCAAGGAAGCTGAAGCTGATGCGGACAAGTATGTCTGCGAAGTTTGCGGATTCCAGTACGACGAAGAGGCTGAAGGCAAGCCATTTGATGCACAGCCGGACAGCTACAAGTGTCCTCTCTGCGGAATGCCGAAGTCAGCATTCAAGAAGGGCTGATGCTCAGCTGAGCTTGAAGCTTGAGGCATCTCCGGTTTTGAACCGGCGGATGTACCAGTTAATGAGAAAAGTCAATACGAAATCGTACAGGAGCATTACCAGAGTTCCTGCGACAATCAGCAGGGCTACCGGATAGTCCGGCAGGTTGATGCTCTGTGCGATTACTGATTTGAAGGCCAGAAGGCCAAGAGACAAAACAGCGGCAAAGTAGATTGTCTTACAGACAACCTGCATTATGCCGCTTTTTATTTTTTCGATGTAGAATTTGAGTATCGGATAGTATCCGAAAAGAACCACATATGGAACAATGGCGACCTTGTTGGGAATGAGAACAAGGCCCAGAATGGAAGCTCCCGCAAACATCAGTGCGGCACCTGCTGTTCCGCAGTGAAAGGATTTAGGGTTTCCCGTTTCAATAATTACCACTGCCGTAAACAGTGAACTGATTGCAAACAAAGTCAGTTCCACACCGGGAACGAAGGTTGCTGCAAACATGAATATGACCGCCAGGGCGAGACAGATTCCCCCCAGGGTAATTTTGAAGGTTCTTGAGTTTCTGTTCATATGTGGAATTTCCGATGTTAAATAACGTCGCAGCAGCAGTCTGCACAGATGTAGCACTGGAGAGCCTGGCAGCAGAAATCGTCGTTGCCGCCCTGCTGATAGCCTCTGCCGGCTGCCTGATTTCTGAAGGCTCCGCCTCTGGAGGCAATCGCCTGATAGTGACGCTGGTATTCAGCATTCTGGGGATCCATGTTCACTGCAGTCTGAAGGTTGTTTACCGCGTCATCATACCAGCCCTTTCTGGATGCGATTACTCCCTTAAGGAAGAACCACTCCGCGTTTCTGTTTGATGAATTGTTCAGTGCAGTTTCAGCCGCCTGGAGATTTCCGTTATCGATGTCACGGCGAACCTGCATGAAGTCGGAGGAGCCGTAACCGCCGCTCTGACTGCTGTAGGACTGACCGCCTCCGGAATTATTCATGAGCATGTCGTAAGCCTGATTAATCTCCTGCATCTTCTCCTCAGCAAGATCTGCCAGAGGGTTGTTGGCGTATCGGTCAGGGTGATATTTCTTCACCAGCTTCTTGTAGGCGGCCTTGATTTCGGCCTCGGATGCACCTTCTCTAACGCCTAATACTTCATATGGATTCATTTAACTTCCTCTTTCTTCTCGGTTTTATCGAGAACCGCTTCTGTTTTGCGGTTCATTCCGAAATAAATTATGTTATCTATTATACCGTTATTCTTCTTAATATCAAGGGCAGACATTTCGTCTCCCAGAACTGCCAGGTAGTGATACAGATTGAATTCCAGGGAGTCCCGGATACGCTGTCTGAACTGCTCAGGGGTTTCTTCTGCAAAGGCGGCATCACCGCTAACCTCTCCCCGCCAGTCAAATCTGTACAGCAGGGGATTGTAGGCACCTGTCTCGATGTTATCCTCTATATCGTCGGCGGCGTCCATGAGATACACCCACTTGCCCATATGATAGCCTATTTTTGCGAAGGTTTCGTGAAGATTATCCTGCTCTTCATCTTCATATAGAAGCAGGGAGCCCTCCCGGAATATTACCTCCATAATCTTAGCAAAGGATTCCGCCGCCTGGTCAAGGCTTTGGCATTTGCTCTTCTCCAGTCCTCCGAGAACTGCCAGGTTCCATTCGATGCCTTCGCACAGCTGGGCATACCTATTGCGCAGCTTGCGATGCAGGGGTTTCAGAAGCCTCATGACTGCCTTTGCAGAGGTCTTGCCCTCATCCGAGGCGTCGTCAAGGAGCTTGTACCAGGCCAGAATCAGCATCACATCTCCTGCATACTCGATTGCCCGGTTTCTTATTACGGTTTTTTTGTTGATGTGGTGGGCGATGCAGTGCTCACGTGCAGGCTCGTCCGGGTCATCGCTGACGCTCGCCAGAAGGCAGGCGAGAAAGGCTGCGTCGTAGCTTAGAGCCATTCGGGGCAGCTGTCCGTATGTGCTGCCGATGTACTTGCAGACGCCGCAGTAGTAACCCTGGTATATTTCGTATTCCCGGACCTTAAGCTCCGGCTTGTGAATCTGTACATATCCTAACATAGTCACATTTTAACACAAAAGCAGGCCGGCGGGGTATTTGATATTATTTTGAATGGATTCCTCACATGTGTTGACACCTTCACCAGGGAAGTCTACAATCAAATTACAGGGGATTTACAAATTCTTTACGATAATTTTACGGAGACTTTGGGGACGGTTGTTTTACCGGGGATTGGATAATACAAGGCGGAGGACATAAGCAGGAAATGGGATTCACAAATGTAGTTACTCTTCTGACGGGAATTGCGCTGTTCCTGTTCGGCATGACATTAATGGGAGACGGACTTAAGAAAGTTGCCGGAAGCAGTCTGGAGCTTGTGCTTTACAGACTGTCGGGAACACCTATTAAGGGTATAATTCTCGGTACAGGTGTTACTGCCGTCATTCAGAGTTCATCAGCCACATCCATTATGGTGGTGGGCTTCGTTAATTCCGGGATGATGAAGGTTAATCAGGCTATCGGAATCATCATGGGCGCCATTATCGGAACCAGCATTACAGGATGGATAATCTGCCTGTCGTCAATTGGCGGCGGCGGAATATTTGAAATAATATCAACAACCTCACTGACGGCTCTGATTGCCGTTGTGGGAATAATACTGAAGATGTTTACGAAGTCAGAAACCAACCATTACCTTGGGGACATCATGCTGGGCTTTGCTGTTCTGATGTTCGGAATCAGCACCATGAGCGGATCCGTTGAGCCCCTTAGGGAGAGCCAGCAGTTTATCTCCATGATGACCTCCTTCACCAATCCTATTCTGGGTATTCTGGTGGGGCTTGTATTCACCAGCGTTATTCAGAGTGCATCTGCAGCTGTCGGCATACTCCAGGCCCTGGCAGTTACAGGGGCCATCAGTTTCCAGCTGGCACTTCCTATAATAATGGGAATTGCCATAGGCGCTGCCGTTCCCGTGCTGCTGTCTGCGCTGGGAGCAACAGTTACAGGAAAGCGGACTGCACTGATATATCTTATGGTTGATACCCTGGGAGTTATCATATTCAGCATTCTGTTTTATTCTGCCAATGCTGTCTTTGACTTTTCCTTTATGAACATCCCTATGAATATGTTTATGATAGCAATTCTGAACACTGTGTTCAGGGTGGTTATCGTCGCCATACAGGCACCTTTCATCAGTGTATTGGAGAGGGTAGTAAAGTTCATTATCAAGGACAAAACAGAGGTTGCGGAGGAGCTTAGAGACGTTGACAGGCTGGAGGAGAGGTTCCTGGATCATCCGGCACTCGCCATCGAGCAGACAAGGGAAACCATAAACACTATGGCAAGGCTTACCAGGAGAAACATCCTTGATGCCAGAAGGCTCCTGGCGGAATACAGCGACAAGGGAATGGAGAAGGTAAAGGAAATTGAAGGCATAGTTGACACCTATGAGGACAAGCTGGGTTCCTATCTCGTGAAGATAATGAAGCGCGAGATGTCTGACGAGCAGAACAAGACGGTGAACAAGTATTATCATGCCATAACCGATTTCGAACGTATCAGCGACCACGCTCTGAATCTGGGAGAGTGCGCCGAGGAACTGAATCAGAAGAAGATAGAGTTTACAGAGGATGCTTCAAAGGAACTGAAGGTGCTGCTTTTGGCGGTTGAGGAGGTTCTTGATCTGGCGGTGAAGGCCTTTGTTGAGGACGATATGGAGGCGGCATACAGCATTGAGCCTCTGGAGGAAACCATAGATAACCTCTGTGATGAAATCAAGCTCAGGCACGTGGACAGAATCGCAGTTGGAAAGTGCAAATACACAAACGGCTTCGTGTTCAACGATATTCTCAATAACTGCGAGAGAATAGGGGATCACTGCTCGAATATCGGCATAGCCGAGAAGTCCACCACCCACGAGATGGCGTCCCACGATACCTTGAGCTTTATGGAGCTTGAAAGGGAGCACGGCTTTGACAGGAAGCTTGCTCAGTATGCTGAGAAGTACAGCCTGAACTAAGCCGATGAAAACTTGAATATAAGAGATATGTACAGGGAGCTGCAGCACTAAGCGAATTGGTGTGACAGCTCTTTTTTATGCAGGGCCGCAGATATTTCCTTCGCTATGTCCTCGTCGCCGGCAATGAGCTGCGCTCATTCGCACCTCGCGGAACGTCAGCAAAACTCGCGCTGAAGCGCTCAAACATTGCTGACGTTTGTCCGCTCGCCACGCTCATTTCGCTAGTCATTGCAGCCAGCTCCTGCGGAAGCCGCTCAGGAAACATCTGCGGCCTCACCATAAAAAATATCTGCACAAAAAAGAGGCATCGTGCCTTGCGTTTGGTATGCATGATGCCTCTTGTCGGTTTCAACATTGGCCTAGATGTGTTGAATTCATATACCGATTTTCTGAAGTTCAATGAACTGTCTGGCAGTTCTAGGACTCCTTCCGTTTTTGCGGATGGCGAAGGCCTCTGCCCGGCGGAAGAGTTCTTCCTCGTCAGTGACATCGAGGCCGTATTCTTCAGCCAGGGATTTAACAATTGACAGGTATTCCTCCTTGTCCGGCTTGCTGAAGGTGATTGTCAGGCCGAATCTCGCGGACAGACTCATGGTCTCCTGGAGAGTGTCGTTAACATGAAGATCCTCGTCCATGCCCGCTCCTGCGATTCTGTCTGAAGCGGATTCCCTTACAAGGTGACGGCGGTTGCTGGTGGCGTAGATTAGGGTGTTGCTGCCGCAGCCTGAGACGCTGCCCTCCAGGGTTGCCTTAAGGGCGGAGAAATTGTCGTCGTTACCTGAGAAGCTCAGGTCGTCTATGAAGAGAATGAACTTCAGGGGGTTATCTGCCAGCTGCTCCATGATGTCCGGAATCATGAAGAGCTGGTTTTTCTTAATTTCCACAAGGCGCAGGCCTCGGTGGGAGAAATCAGCTGCCACAGCCTTGATAGTGCTGCTTTTGCCTGTACCCATGTCTCCGTAGAGAAGCATGTTGCTGCCTCCTCCCGACAGCAGCGCTTCAGTGTTGCGGATTATCAGGTCACGCTCTCGCTGATATTCAAAGAACTTGTCAAGATGGGAATGATCCGGATGGGAAACCGGAATCAGCTTTCCATCAGATACCCGGAAGAATGTGTGGGTTGCGAACATTCCGTAGCCTCTGCTGTGGATGTTCGCCATCTTTTCCCGGAAGTCATCCCGAAGGTTAACGGGACTGTTTGTCCACTCGGGCAGGACAGGGCAGAACCCCGATTCGTTAAT
>JALFKB010000051.1 GCA_022775805.1 Clostridiales bacterium | reverse complement strand
GAAAAGGGCCATATCAAGCTGAGAGGCTTTGAATACGGATTTATCGGAGGTACCGCAGGAAACATATATGTCAATTCCGATGACATGCAGGATCAGAGAGCTATTGTTTTTAATGGTGACCTCTCTGTCCATCCGGACTTTCACAGAATCAGCTCCTTCATAAGAAGCCGCAACATTCTGCCTGTCTGGTTTGAGGACTACGCTCTGGAGGATATCGGCAGTATTCTTGCCATAGAATGAAGGTGTTATCAGAATGAAGAAACATGCAATCATACCTGTATTCATTCCCCATCGGGGCTGTCCCAACGACTGTGTTTTCTGCAACCAGAAGGCGATAACCGCCCGGGGCAGCGATGTGACACCTGAGGATGTCCGTCTGACGATTGAACAGTATCTGCCCACGCTTCGCGGACGCGGTCTGGAAACAATAGAGCTGGCATTCTTCGGGGGAAGCTTTACCGGAATCCCCCTCCGTGAGCAGTCAGCCTTTCTGGAGGTTGCTGCCCAGTACAAGAGCCGCGGACTTATTGACAAGATTCACATGTCAACCCGTCCCGATTATATTACTCCCGAGATTCTTGACAACCTGAAGAAATATGATGCCGACACCATTGAGCTGGGAGTCCAGAGCTTTGACGATGAGGTTCTGGCAAAGTCAGGAAGAGGTCATACAGCTGAGGCTGTATACCAGGCCTGCGAACTGATAAAGAGCCGGGGGTTCGAACTTGGAATCCAGCTGATGATAGGGCTTCCGGGAGATACTCCCGAAAAGTGCATCTTCTCCGCCATAGAGACTGTCAGAATAGGCCCTTCAATTGCCCGTCTGTATCCCACAATCGTTCTTGAAAACACCGCTCTGTATGAGATGCACAAGGCGGGCACATACCATCCCCTCACAACGGAGGAGGCGGTGTCCATCACCAAGGAGATGTACAGAATTCTGGATGAGGCAGGTATTAACATAATCCGGGTGGGTCTCAAATCCACTGACCTTATAAGCGGTTCAGGAACAGGGAGGGATCACACCGCAGGTCACACCTACCACCCCGCCTTCAGGCAGCTTGTGGAGGGAGAACTGGCAAAGGAAGCCCTGGAGCTCCGGCTTGAGAAGCTTCTTACGGGCCGATATTCCGGGTCTGATACTTTGCCCGGTACTGCTTTGGCCGGGGCTGCTTTGCCCGGGACAACGGTGGTGTTCAGTTCCAGCCGTGAATCTTTCTCCAATATGGTTGGAAACGGCGGCTGCAACAGGAAGTATTTTGAGAGCAAATATCCGTACCTGAAATTCAGATTTTCCGTTGATGACCGGCTTCCGAGGAATACCTATACTGCCGGATTATCTTGCAAAAGCAGCAAACCGCGGGTATAATACACACGATTTGACAATCAGCAGTTCATATACAGTTAACATGTATTAAAGCGAACATATATTACATTAAACACATATAGTGAAAGGAGCTAAAGAAGTAAAAAATGCCTATTACCGAATTACTTGAAAGAAACGCCCGGGAGTTTCCCTTTGACATCAGCCTTGTGGAGATAAATCCTGAAGCTGAGGCAAAGGCCCGCCGTACATGGAAGGAGTACGACCTTATCGAATCAAATCCCCACGATATCGGCAGAAAGGAAATGACCTGGAGCGAATTCGACCTGAAGGCAAACAGATTCGCCAATCTGCTTCTCACAAGAGGCGTACAGAAGGGTGACAAGATTGCAATTCTCATGATGAACTGCATAGAGTGGCTTCCGGTATACTTCGGAATTCTGAAAACCGGCGCCCTGGCTGTTCCTCTGAATTTCAGATACACTGCGGATGAAATCAAATACTGCCTGCAGAAGGCAGACTGCACCGGCCTGGTATTCGGTCCGGAATTTGTGGGCAGAATGGAAACCATATGCGACTCCATTCCTAAGGTGAAGACCCTCCTCTATGTTGGTGAGGACTGCCCTACATTTGCTGACAGCTACGATCAGTACATTCAGTACTGCTCTGAGAAGAAGCCTAATATCGCCTTAACAGATGACGATTACGGTGCAATTTACTTCTCCTCGGGAACAACCGGCTTCCCGAAGGCAATTCTTCACAAGCACCGCTCCCTGACCCATTCTGCCAAGTGTGAGCAGAATCACCACAGACAGACAAAGAACGATGTTTTCCTCTGCATCCCTCCTCTCTATCACACGGGAGCCAAGATGCATTGGTTCGGCAGTCTCTTCTCGGGAAGCAAGGCTGTTATTCTGAAGGGAACGAAGCCTGAATACATTCTCAAGGCCGCTTCAGATGAACGCTGCACAATCGTCTGGCTGCTGGTGCCGTGGGCACAGGACATTCTCGATGCCATTGAATCAGGCGCCGTAAACCTCAGGGAATACCAGCTTGATCAGTGGAGACTCATGCACATCGGAGCACAGCCTGTACCTCCTAGCCTTATCAAGAGATGGCACAGCGTATTCCCTCATCACGAATACGACACAAACTACGGTCTCTCTGAATCCATAGGCCCGGGCTGCGTACATCTGGGAATAGAAAACATCCACAAGGTGGGCGCCATAGGAAAGGCAGGCTACGGCTGGAAAACAAGAATCGTTGATGCAGACAAGAATGACGTTGAACCGGGTGCCGTTGGAGAGCTTGCGGTTTACGGTCCGGGAGTCATGACCTGCTATTACAACGATCCTGAATCCACCGCTGAGGTGCTCCAGGACGGCTGGCTCTACACAGGAGATATGGCAGAAATGGATGAGGACGGCTTCATCTATCTGGTTGACCGTAAGAAGGATGTAATTATTTCAGGCGGAGAGAACATCTATCCGGTTCAGATTGAGGACTTCCTCAGAAAGCATGAGGATATCAAGGACGTTGCGGTTATCGGTCTTCCGGATGCCCGTCTCGGAGAAATCTCGGCCGCAATTATCGAGCTCAAGGAAGGTCACAGCGTTTCCGAAGAGGATATCAACGAGTTCTGCGCAGACCTGCCTCGCTACAAGAGACCGAGAAAGATTATCTTTGCCGAGGTTCCGAGAAACCCTACAGGCAAAATCGAGAAACCTCTCCTCCGCAAGAGATACAATGCGGACAAGGTTGTTGCCAAGGAAGTTGAAAAAGAATAAAATAATAGTATGAACAACAGAGCGGCTGCACAGAAACCTGTGCAGCCGCTTCTTGTCTTGAAGCTTATTTTTTTGTGATTTTTACTGCTTTTGCCTTAAAGTTCCTTCACCTTTGTGTCAAGGGTGATATCCAGCTCTGCCGCATATTCGAAGAACTTGTCAACCTGAGCGTCCGAAAGCATGTCTGAGGATATTACTCCCGACTCTCCTTCGAAATCTCCGTTGATAAACATCTTTGAATAGAGATATCCGCTCTGTCCCGTCAGGTACATTTCCCCGGTCATCTTTGCTTTCTCGAAGGATTCAACGAATCCCGGTGCGTTAACATGCACTTCCACAAGCACGTCCTTGCCGTCCTTGCTGCCGTACGACTCAACTACCATACAGCCGGAATCAACAGCCATTCCCTCTTCCACGAATGATCTGATCTCATCTTCGTATTTAGGAGCATGAGGAATATGACTCAGAACAAATTCAAATGGAACAATCTTGTGTCCCTGGAATTCCTCCTCCTTATGGCTGAGAAGTCCTGCTTCATACAGCGGCTTGGCAAAGTCCATTCCTGCCCCTGCGTACTTGAAGTAAGCATTTTTGCAGCCCTTGAAATAGGTGTCTGCATTGAAGCCGTAGTGAAGGGGTTCATCATGACAGTGTTCTCTGAATGTGATTTCCTCCTCCATGTAATCATACTTTCTCTTAACGTCCCGTCCGAAGGCAGGAGTGTTAATGAACTGTCCATTCTCCCAGGCAACACCCATGTCGCTCATGTCGTTAAGAGCCGTTACCGGTGACCACCAGAATGGCTGGAATCTCTTGGCTATTGCGCCTTCCCATACGAAGTTATAAATTGTTTCGCATGTGTCCAGATACCTCATGGAATAATTCGTGGCTGCGCAGATGAGTCCTGGAGCAGATCCTGTTCCGAATACTGCCAGTCTGCCGGCTTCCTTGAATTTCGGTCCATAAAGCCTGAACAATGCGTTGAATGATCTCCACCACTTAAGAGCAGCGGGATCTTCAAATGCAGGTTCATTTTCCGGATCAAAGAGTTCACTTTCCTCCCACATGCGATCCAGAGCGATTGTGCCTGCGTAGTCCTGGTAATTTGCCTTTACAGCCAGTGTTGCATTCAGGACATTCTCTGTGCACTCCAGCGGCAGTGCGTTTATCACGAGATCCACGCCCTCTGCCGCGGCTATGATGCTGTTAACATCATGTGCGTCCACCTGCACACCTTTAGCCTTCTTCAGCCCGCCGACAATGTTGTTCACCGCATCCATGTCATAGTCCGCGCAAACAATTTCCGTAACTGCCGGCTCCTCATCAAGTCTTTTTGCTGCTGCACTTCCCTGTGCTCCAACGCCTAATACCAGTACTTTTTTCTTCATCATTTCACCTCAAATCATTAATATTTGTACTGTTATTAATATTATAGCTTCGTATACAGTATAACATATTTCCCCTGAAAAAGACTTCCGAAAAGGGACCGCACTGAATAGTCAGTGCGGTCCCCTCAAATCCTTTCGCTTTTGCTGTTTCGCCTCTATGCCAGAGCTGCTGTGATTATTGCCATTGTGTAAACTTCATCGGCATTGCAGCCTCTTGACAGGTCATTGATCGGAGCATTAAGACCCTGGAGAATAGGACCGTATGCGTCAAAGCCGCCAAGTCTCTGAGCAATCTTGTATCCAATATTTCCTGCATTGATGTCAGGGAAGATGAATACGTTTGCCTGTCCTGCAACCTTGCTGTCCTTGCACTTTGTTTTGGCAACAACAGGTGATACGGCAGCGTCAAACTGCAGTTCTCCGTCGATATCAAGTTCAGGAGCTGCTTCCTGAGCAAGCTTAGTTGCAGCAACCATCTTATCAACATCCTCACCGGCGCCTGAGCCCTTAGTGGAATATGAAAGCATTGCAACCTTAGGTTCAACGCCGAATATGCCTGCAGTTCTTGCTGATTCAACTGCACATTCTGCAATTTCCTCAACGCTTGGCTTGATGTTGATAGCACAGTCGCCCATTCCCAGAATTTCAGGAGCTGAGCCGTCCTCGTGCTCTCTTACCATAATGAAGACTGAGGATACGCTCTTGTTGCCAGGCTTTGTCTTTATGAGTTGCAGAGCAGGTCTTACTGTATCTGCAGTTGAGTAAGTGGCGCCTCCCAGAAGGGCATCAGCTTCACCCATCTTAACCAGCATTGTTCCGAAGTAATTTCCCTTTGAAAGAGCGGCTCTGCACTGTTCCTCGTCCATCTTGCCCTTTCTCAGTTCAACCATCTTCTGAACCATAGCCTCCATACCTTCATATGTAGCCGGATCAAGAATATCGAGACCTTCGATGTCGAATCCGCCGTCGGCAGCAGCCTTCTTAACCTCATCAACATTTCCCACAAGAACCGGAGTCAGGAAGCCGCCGGCTTTGAGTCTTGATGCCGCTTCAAGAATTCTCGGATCAGGACCCTCTGTGAATACGATTTTTCTCGGATTTTTCTTTAGAATTTCTACCAGATTTTCAAACATCTTCTTTCATTCCTTTCTCTAAAAAATAGCGCGTCAGCTTGTCGCCCCGCGTTGTTCACACAAACAACAACATTATAGCATATTTCACGACAATTGACGCACTATCACTATATAATTTCTATTCCTATATCACAGTTTATCCTGGCTTTCATGGCTTCATCGGCCTTCCCTGTGAAATGGCCGTACTTGAAATCTCCTATAGATACGGTCAGATCCGACCTTACAAACGTACTTCCCTCACCTGTATCACCGTTAAGACCGCTGTTTATATCAGCTGATACAACATATGCTCCCAGGCTGCCGCAGCGGTTGATTTCCCGGATAGCAGAACCGGCCATGCCTCTGACATCTCCTGTGAAACCCGTTCCCAGGAGGCAGTCAAGAATAGTCCCGTACTCCGACAAATCCGTTTCCTCGGTGAATTCCTCATATGGAATTCCCTCCCGGCGGCAGATTTCGAAATAATGCCCTCCGTCCTCGGAAAACCTGCTCTCATCCAGAAGGAAAATTCTGCAGTCCACTCCGCTGTCACGCAAAAGCTTCGCCACCACATATCCGTCCCCGGCATTATTGCCTTTGCCTGCCGCTATTGCCACGGGGGTTCTCCAGCAGACAGCTTCAAATATGCTCCTTCCTGCCCTGAACATAAGCTCCTTGGAGGGGGTGATATTGGCTATCGTGTATGCGTCGCTTCTTCGCATTGTCTCCACGGAGATAAGTTTGGTACACCTTGATATGCAAAGGCGGTCCGGCTTGGTTTCGCATTCTAGAAACAGTATCCTTACACCGGCATCCATTGCCTCCCTGATAGCCTCACCGTACTGAGGATGGGTTGCCACATTAGGCTTCACGGAAGATATTCCCGGCATTGTTATTGTATAGGCAATGTAGCATTCATAACCCTCTGATGCTGCCTTTGCAAGCTCCCGAAGGTGCTTAACAGCCCTCTGGGAAGGAGCATCCGGGAAGTACCCCTGCCCGTCAATCTCAAGGGTGCATCCCTTCACTTCAATGAGAATTTTTCGCGTTTCAGACGGGTTATCCCTCCTGCCCTCGGCTTCACAGTAAAAATCTATTCTGGAATTCCCGAAGCTGTATTCAGGCTTAATTTCGGTCAGCCTGCCGTCGGGAAATCCGCCGCCCTCAAGCCACTCCCTCACAAGCCTGTTGGGAGCCTGGCTGTCTATGTTAACCCATCCCGGGCCGCAGTCTGCTCCTCCAAGATTTGCCTTAACCACAGCAATCAGGTCATAGGCTGTCTTTCTGTCCGGGTTGTCTGCCTTTGCGAGGGCAACCTCTGCCCCTAGTATTAGAAGCTCCCTGCATCTTCCCGTGTTCTTAACGTGCACCGTTTCAATCTCACCGGTGTTCCTCAGCCTGACCTTTGCTATAAATCTGTTTGGTCTTTCGATAAATTCTCCAAATACTGTTTCGCCGTACTTCATGTTAAATCCGATTTCAAATTGTTCCTTCTACGCTTTGCCGAATCCGCAAGCAGGGTATGTGCAGGTCTCGCAGTTCAAACAGAGACCGCCGTGGGCAAGCCTGTTGATATCCTTCTTCGTTACACGCTCCCCTGCCAGAAGTCTCGGAACTACAAGGTCGAAAATGCTGGTTCTGCTGTACATGACGCATCCCGGAAGTCCCACTACCGGCACGTCGCCTATATATGACAGCATGAACATTGCTCCCGGTAGAACAGGCGCTCCGTAGCTTACTACTTCGCCTCCTGCAAGGCGTATTCCCGACGGGGTTCTGTCATCGGGGTCCACCGACATCCCACCTGTAATTCCTATAATATCCATGCCTTCATCAACCAGCTGCCTGATGCAGTCCGCAATCATCTTCTCGTCATCGTCGGCAAAAAGCTGCTTGCATACGTTACTGCCCAGAGCTCCGAATTTTTTCACAAGCACCGGTCCGAAGGCATCTTCAATGATTCCATTGTACACTTCGCTTCCCGTTGTAACAACACCAACCTTCATCTGCTTAAGGGGTATTATTTCAACTATAGGTGCGTCGCCCAGCGTCTTCTCCGCTTCCTCCATGATATCTTCGCTGACAAAGAGAGGTATTATTCTTGTTCCTGCCAGCTTGTCACCTTTGCGTACGACGGTGTTTTCATGGATTGTCGCAAACATTATCTCGTCCTGAGATACGAGTTTATAAAGCTTGTCTCTGTCTATTTTAAGGAGGCCGTCCACTGCAGCCCGAAGTTCTATTTTGCCTTCAGACGGCTCCGAGAGATCAATGCCCTCTCCCGCTGCCCTTGTGGCAATTCTAAGGGCAGCATCATTCTCGTGAACGTCATTGTCCCCCTTTTCCAGGACGTAGAGATGCTTCTTTCCCATGGACAAAAGAACCGGAATATCCTCCTCCTGTATAACATACCCCTTCTTGTATCTCGCTCCTTTGTACTCCCCCGGTATTATCTGTGTCAGGTCATGAGCCAGCACCGTACCTGCGGCCTGCTCAACCATGATTTCCTTCAACTAAATCACCTTTCCTTCCATTAATGTTATGTTTTTATCTGCAAAAAGCTCTGTCTCCCTGTGATTGTGAGTTATTAGTATCGTGGGAATTCCCAGAGTCTCCTTAAATCCCATGAATTCATCATAAACCCTGCACTTGGTATTTTCATCAAGGGCAGAGAAGGGCTCATCAAGCAAAAGCAGGGCAGGCTTTGTTACCATGGCCCTTGCCAGCGCAACTCTCTGCTTCTCCCCGCCGGAAATGGATGCGGCGCTTTTGTCCGCCAAATGGCTTATGCCAAGGGTCTCCATCATGTATGCCGCGTATTCCAGCAATTCCTTTCTGCTTTCCCGACGCCTGTATTCCTTCTTGTTCTTCAGGCCATACAGCACATTCTGCTTAACGGTCATGTTTGGGAACAGGGCATAGTTCTGGAACAGATAGCCCAAATTTCTTTTTTCCGCGGGAACATTCACTTTGTCAGTATGGCTGAATAATGTTCTGTCGTCAACGGCTATTCTGCCCTCATCAGGGGTAACCGTTCCCGCCAGGCAGTTCAGTATGGTGGTTTTTCCCGCTCCTGAGGCTCCCTCGATTACAAGCAGCTCATTACCCATGTAAAAATCCACATCCAAGGTGAAGTAATTCAGCTTTTTCACAATTCTGAAGTTAACTCCCATGATGTAATCACCTCTGCATGTTTTCTCTATGGTTCTTTTTCTTCAGCCACATGTTAAGTCCGAATACCAGGGCGAAGCTGAAGATCACCATAACAACGACAAGGTTCATGGCCTCGTCCTCTTTACCTGTAACTACCGAATAATAAATTGCTGTGGGTATGGTCTGTGTTCTTCCGGGAATATTTCCCGCCAGCATAAGAGTGGCTCCAAACTCTCCGAGAGCTCTGGCAAATGTCAGGACTATACCGCTTACTATCCCCGGAATTGACAGGGGCATTGTAACGGTCCTGAACACCTTAAAGGAGCTGCTGCCCAGGGTTCTGGCCGCTGTTTCAAGAGTGGGATCAACACTCTGAAAGGCTCCCTTGGCATTCTGATACATCAGCGGCAGAGCCACAACAGTTGCCGCTATAACGCAGGCAATCCAGGTAAAAACTACCTGGATACCGAATGTATCAAGAAGGAAGGCCCCGATGGGACCTCTCTTCCCGAAGAGTTTCAGCAGAAGATATCCCACAATTGACGGCGGAAGAATCATTGGAAGTATGAGTATGGTTTCCCAGATGTTCTTCCCCGGAACCTTCTTTTTTGTAAGGAGATATGCGAAGAAAATCCCCAAAAAGAAGGCTATTGCTGTTGCCACCAGGGCAACGCGTATTGAAAGGATAATCGGTTCAAACATATTATTCCTGCTTATTTTACTGTAAATCCGTACTTTTCGAACACGCCCTTGGCGAAATCGCTCTGCATGAATTCATAGAAATCAGCTGCATAGTCTGCCTGTGGCGCATCTGCCATGATTGCAGCCGGATATACAATAGGATCGTGGAGTGATTCGTCCACATCACCTATGATTGCTCCGTTTTCTTCATCGAGAAGCAGCGCATCGGTTCTGTATACGAAACCGCAGTCCGCATCACCTGTTTCAACGTAGTTGAGCACAGCCTTAACATCCTTGGCGTAAACAATCTTGTCGCTTACAGCATCTGTTATGCTCATGTTTTCGAAAACCTGACTGGCATACTTGCCTGCAGGAACAGTTTCGATTTCGCCGATTGCAATGCTCTCTACATCAGCTGATGTAAGTGTATCCATAGTTACAACGTCCTTCTTTTCTGCAGTTGCAACAAGGGTCAGAGTGTTGGCAAGGAGATCATTCCTTGTATCTGAATTGATAAGTCCCTCATCTTCAAGCTGATCCATGTTGCTCTTTGATGCTGATACGAAAATATCGCAAGGTGCGCCACCTTCAATCTGCTGAACAAGATCTCCCGATCCTGCATAGCTTGGAACTATCTTGCATTCTGAATCCTTCTCGTACTCTGCAATGATCTCGTCAAGAGAATCTGTCAGGCTGGCAGCTGCCAGTACAGTAACTTCAGGCGCCTCCGCCGTTTCTTCTGTTTCGCTTCCACAGCCTGATAAAAGCATCATCGACATGGCAAGCACTACAGTTGCTGCGATTGCAATTATTTTTCTCATAACTACCTCCCGTTATATAATATTACTAGCGGCACTATTATATAGCGTTGCCGTGTATAAATATGTTATTACAACAACATAATCCTCCTTTAACTGTTGTATAATAAATAAAAAGAAATAATTTGTAGAAACATAGGAGATATTAATAGATAACATGATTGACAATTACGGACGTTCCATAGACTATCTCAGAATTTCTGTAACAGATTTATGCAACCTTCGGTGCCGCTACTGCATGCCTGAGGAAGGCGTTCCCAAACAGCCCCACAGCACGATAATGACCTTCGAGGAAATAGTATCAGCTGCAAAGGCCGCAGCCGCCACAGGTATAAGGAAAATCAGAATTACGGGCGGAGAGCCCCTTGTCAGGCGCGGCATTGTTTCCCTTTGCAGGGAGCTCTCTTCCATCGAGGGAATTAATGAAGTTTGCATGACAACAAACGGCACCCTGCTTCGTCGTTTCGCTGAACAGCTCAAGGATGCAGGAGTATCAAGACTTAACATAAGTCTTGATACTCTCGTTCCGGAAAAATATAATTATATTACAAGACTGGGCAACCTGTCAGATGCACTTGAAGGAATCGACGCTGCCTTCGATGCGGGTTTTGACAGCATCAAGATAAACAATGTTCTCACCGGCGGATTCAACGATGATGAAATAGAAGCTTTTGTCGACATGACCCGGGACAGGAGCATCGAGGTGAGATTTATTGAACTAATGCCGATAGGCGGCGGCATCGATTTTGACACTTCTAAATTCATCAGCTGTCACCATGTACTTGAGAGAGTTCCTGAACTTGAACCTCTGGAGCTTAGGGATGGTGTTGCCGAACTCTACAGGCTGCCGGAAGCTCCCGGCAGGGTGGGACTGATACGCCCTATCAGCCACAAGTTCTGCGACAGCTGCAACAAGATACGGCTTACCTCTGACGGAATGCTGAAGCCCTGCCTTCACTCCGATAGGGAAATATCTTTAAGAGGAAAGGACTGCAGTGAAATGGAGGAGATTATCCGCGGCGCGATTCTGGAAAAACCCGAGGTTCGATGCGCTCTTGATTCGGAGAATCCCAGCATGGCAGGCAGAGACATGAATATGATAGGAGGCTGATTATGGCAGATTTTACGCATTTTAACGATTCGGGACGGAGCAGAATGGTTGATGTGGGTGACAAGAATATAACCCAACGCTCCGCTACAGCAGCAGGAAGAGTTCTGGTAAACGCCGAAACCTTCCGGCTGATAAAGGATGGCGGCATGAAAAAAGGCGATGTTCTCAACTGCGCACAGATTGCAGGAATCATGGCTGCCAAGAAAACATCGGAAATAATACCAATGTGCCACCCTATCATGCTTACGGGAGTGGACATGGATTTTAACCTGAACGAGGATGACCTTGCCGTGGAAATACGCGCCACTGCCAAGTGCAGCGGTGTCACAGGTGTTGAAATGGAGGCACTGCATGCAGTATCTGCTGCGGCCCTTACCGTCTATGACATGTGCAAGGCAGTTCAGAAGGATATGGTAATAGACCGCATATGCCTGCTGAGAAAGACCGGCGGCAAAAGCGGAGATATTAATCAGGAGGGAATATGGAATACAAAGCAGCTGTAATTACAATGAGCGATAAGGGCTCCCAGGGATTAAGGGAGGATACCGCCGGGGATGCCATAGTTAAAATACTTGAAGACAGGGGCTGGTCTGTGGAATACAGAACCATGATTCCCGACGATTTAGACAAAATCAAAGAGGAGCTTATCAAATGCTCAGATGAGCTTAAGGTAACCCTCGTT
>JALFKB010000055.1 GCA_022775805.1 Clostridiales bacterium | reverse complement strand
ATAGAACCCGCGCGGACAACAAGGATATTCCCAAACCCCATGGCGGCTTTTAAATAAAGGTTCGCTGCTTGCGGCGGCCGGCCTGAAGGGCCACCGACAGCGCAGCAGTCGTATATGAGCCGGTCGATGTCCGCGCCAGATTAGGGGCACGCCTGAGTTCAAACCAGATTCAAAGCTCAGTGAATCCAGCCATCGATTCGATCAGGTTCCGGAATGAACGCAATGTTGTAAATATCAACGATAATTCATAATTGCTTCAACACGGCCTCGAAAAGCTGCCGAATTATCACCTAAATTTTTCCAATTGTTGTAAATATTTATTGCTGTTTTAATTTGCTTCAACATTTTTGTGATTTTGTTGAAGCAAGTTTTCAGTAAAAGAAAATGCTTCAAATTCACCCCTCCAAAATGCCTGAATACGGGTCTTAATCCAATGAATGTTGAAGCAAATACTTGAATGATGCAATTGCTTCAACATTGCTCCATCACAGCGTGGGGTTTGCCTGTGTGTTAGCTGCGAATAATCACGAAAAAATAGTAATATTATCCAGCAAGTATGACGAGCCCTTGTGCCCCAAAGGGTTCAGAACGTTTGGAATAGCTAAGTTGGAATAGCCGACATCTGCCCCGACTCAATAGTCAAACAATTTCTTTTATGGTAAAATAGGGCCATGAGTTACAGAGTCAAGTTAAATATCTTCGAAGGGCCCTTCGACCTTCTGGTATATCTCATCGAACATGCCAGAATGAGCATTTACGACATAAGGGTCTCTGAGATTACAACTCAATATATGGCATACATAGAACAGATGCAGGAGGCGGACATAAACCCGGCATCTGAATTTATGGTGCTGGCGGCAGAGCTCCTGGAACTGAAATCAAAAATGCTCCTTCCGCGAAAGCCGGTTGAGGAAGACAGCGGAGCCGGTTATGAGGATCCCAGAACGGAGCTGGTGGAAAAGCTAAAGGAATACAAGAAATACAAGGCGGTGTCAGAAATGCTCAGGCAGCGTCACAGCCTGGCGGCGGCATCCATAGAGAAGCCTCAGGAGGATCTGGCTGAGTACACCGGAGAACCGGACGAGTATCTGCTTCTTGACGCCGAAAGCTTCAAGAAAGCCTTTGAAGCATTTTTGCGAAAGAAGAAAAAGCTTGAGGAAATCAAAGCCCATCATATAAGAAGCGAGAAACAGAAGGTGACCACGGAGCTTCGCATGAGCAATATAAGAAGCTTTTTCAAGGAGAGGCCCATAGGCCGCCGGGTGGATTTTGAAGAACTTGTTGAGAATAAGGGGGACAAATACGACATCTCCGTAACCTTCTCATCGGTTCTGGAAATGATGAAGCAGAGAACGCTGGACGCGGAGCAGGAAAAACTCTTTGGAAACATTCAGGTGTATGCTACTGAGCACCTTAACGACGAAAACACAGGGGAGACAGAAACCAATGGCGAACAAGACAATTAAATCCGCAATTGAATCAATGATGTTTGTCTGGGGAGAGCCCCTGAACATCAAGGATATGGCAGACATATTCGGAGTGGACAAAGACGAAGTCTACGACTGCTGCAAAGAGCTTCAGGCCGAATACGAACAGGAGGGCAGGGGCATCGTAATAAGGGAAGTGAACAAGTGCTTTCAGTTTGTAACCAGGAAAGAAAACCTGGACTTTATCGAGAGACTTTGCACCCCTGTAAGAAAGAGAAAACTGTCCCAGTCAGCGCTGGAAACCCTGGCCATTGTGGCCTATAGACAGCCGGTAACCAAGAGCGAAATAGAATCAATCAGGGGAATCAGATGCGACAGAGTTATTGAGGGTCTCATGGAGAAGAACCTCATCGCCCAGGTGGGTCGCGCCGAAACGGTGGGTCGTCCTATTCTTTACGGAACCACCGACGAATTTTTGAAGCAGTTTGAATTCGAATCCCTGAAGGACCTGCCGCCAATCGAGGACATAGAAGGCGTGATATTTGAAGAAGAGGAACCTCCGGTAATCGAGGGCGTTGCTGGGCAGATAACCCTGGACGAGCTGAGTAATGCAAAGGCAGACTAGCCCGGATTTGATTCCCCGGAGGAACCGCACCCGGAGTCGGCGGAGGAACCGCATGCCGAGGCGGCAGCCGCATCACATCCCGATGAGATAGCAGGGTTGCTCCCGGACCCGATAAGGGCGAGCTTCTGACTGCGGGAAAGCTGCTTGATGGCATACTCCCTGCGCATTGCAGCCTCCCGGACATCAAAAAATTCAACATAGACGAGCTCCACGGGAGTTCTTGATTTAGTGTATTTAGCGCCTTTGCCGGCATTATGTGCGGCAAGGCGCTTTGTTATGTCATTTGTCCAGCCTGTATACAGGGTGCCGTCGCTGCACCTGAGCATGTAGGTGCAGGGCCTGCCGGCATTCTTGTCATTCATAGTGTGTCGCTCCCAATAAGCTGCCCCAAGGTGTACCCGCTAAAAAGTGCTACTCCGAGGGCTGCCAGCCTCTGAGTATTTCGATTTCCCGCCTGTAGCCATCAAAATCATTAGGAGTTTCCAGAATGCATGGAAGCCCCTTAAGCTTCGGGTGGTTGATGAAGCGGCCAAGGGTGTCAAGACCCAGATGGCCGTCCCCGATTTTCTCGTGGCGATCCTTGCGGGAGCCCGGC
>JALFKB010000110.1 GCA_022775805.1 Clostridiales bacterium | reverse complement strand
TGCCAACGCTATCGTATTCCTGGCCTCAAAAGAAGCTTCATACATTACAGGAGAATCACTCGTTGTAGATGGTGGAAATACAATTCAGGAATACAAAGGTGATTCGAAATACTATTATTAATGGCAGAATGACTGATACGGCCATTATGCACTTCCCTTGCTGATTATCGTAGATAGAGGGGAAAAAGAATATAAAAATGATAGAGGATTCGGACCGTAAGATTGATACGGAACGAATCCTCTGATAAAATAGAGGCGTTTATTTAGTTTGGAGCTACCTTTAACCACGACTGTAGATTATCTCACCCTCAAGCATGGTCAGCTCCAGAGGATCCTCCAGTATTTCCTCAGGGGTTAGTTCAAACATGTCATATTTGAAAGCGTAGAGGTCGGCGTATGCGCACTATGCACTGGTTGGCGGACTTTTGAAAAACAATCTGAAAGAATAAACAGACAAATAAATGAGTAATTACTGAGACAGGGAATTCGGAGAATAATCTGAATTCCCTGTGTGTTATTTTCCTTTTATTCCCCTAAAAATATTGAAATAGATGTAACGAATTGACTCTTCACGGATTATATAAGTGAAGAAAGGAGCAGCATGGATATCGAAATAATATATAACAGGTATTTCAAGATAATTTACAGGTATCTTCTGTCTCTGTGCAGGGACCCTCATCTTGCGGAGGAGCTTGCTCAGGAAACCTTCATGAAGGCGCTTTCCCGGAAATTCCCTGAAGGTGAGGAGGATAATGTGCCTGCATGGCTGCATACAATAGCTCGCAATCTGTATTTCAGGCATTACAACAAATCACGAAGGAGACAGGAAATACTGAAGATAAACAACTGCGAACACCCGGCTGACAGTCCGGAGACAGAGATTATGCAAAAGCAGGGGCAGCTAAGGATCCACCGGCTTTTGCATGAGCTTGCAGAGCCTTACCGAGAGGTGTTTATGCTGCGGAATTTCGGTGAGCTGTCCTTTGGGGAAATCGGAGAGATATTTCAGAGGACCGAGGCCTGGGCCAGAACAACGTATTTCAGGGCACGGAAGAAATTGATGGAGGAGCTACAAGGTGAAGATAACATGTAATGTCATAGAAGATTTGATGGTGCAGTATGTAGACGGCACTTTAAGTGAGGACAGCCGGCTGCTGGTTGAGGAGCATCTTGATTCCTGCGGGGAATGCAGAAAGAAGGTGCAGCAGATAAGAACTATTTGCGAAGAACTGGACGGAGGCGACAGGAAGGATGCAAAGGAGAAGACGGAGCGGGAATATGGAACCTTTCGCAGATTCCGGCACTGGATGAATGTACGAAGAGCAGTGACTGTAATAATCTCGGCTCTGATTACATTTTGCTTGGTAGGAGGAGGGATGTTTCTGGCATTCAATTACGAAAGCTATATGCCGTATGGGAAGACGGGAATGTATGTAACCAGCGATGGAATGATGTTTATGAAGGAGCCTTTTTACGGGTATCGTGGGGTATATAGTGGATTTGATTCCTCCGGCGATATGGTTGAGATCTTTTACATGACAGACACATTTGAGAAACGGCATCTGGGAAAGGCTACCCGGAGTCATGTGGTTGACTTCGGCGTTGAGGACAGGGGGGTATGGACAGACGATAACGGCGTAGAGGAAAAGATCCCGGCAATTGACAAGGTATATTATCTCAACGAGGAGTATGTGGATGAATACAATCTTACAGGTCTCTTCAATTCCCATGCCACACTGCTTCCTCTGGACACAAGTGAAGAAGAGGATATGCGGCTTATCGACGAAGTTGAAAAAAGCTCAATACTTGTGTGGGAGAGGAATGATTAGGAAAAGAAAATTTACATGGATTTTACAATACTTTGACTCCTTTGTGATTGTGAACCCCCTTATCGTGCTGTTATCATTAGCATGACAAGGGGGTGAAACAAATGATTGATTTTAACGAAAAAAAGGGTTTCATATGTGACATGGACGGTGTCATATATCACGGCAACAGACTGCTTCCGGGAGCTAAGGAATTTGTGGACTGGCTTCAGAGGGAAGAAAAGGAATATCTGTTTTTGACAAACAACAGCGGAATGACCCAGAAGGAGCTGCAGCAGAAGCTGCTGAGAATGGGGCTTGATGTTCCGGAGGAGCACTTTTATACCAGTGCCTTGGCAACGGCTGAGTTTCTGAAGGCTCAGGCGCCGGGCTGTTCAGTCTACGCTCTTGGTGAAGCGGGGCTGCTCAATGCCCTCTATGACGCCGGGCTTACAATGAACGATGTCAATCCTGATTATGTTGTAATAGGGGAGGGAAAGAGCTATTCCCTTGATACTCTTACAAAGGCAGTAAACCTGGTGAGAAAGGGGGCGAAGCTTATAGGCGCCAATTCCGATGTGTCAGGGCCTATTGAAAACGGTATTGCTCCGGCCTGCAGGGCGCTGATTGCACCTATTGAAATGGCCACCGGCAAGCATGCTTACTTCTGCGGCAAGCCGAATCCTCTTATGATGAGAACGGGGCTCAGGCTTCTTGGCTGTCACTCCGAAGAGGCGGTAATAATCGGCGACCGCATGGATACGGATATAGTTGCCGGCACAGAAAGCGGCGTGGCTACTGTTCTGGTGCTGTCGGGAATCTCCGATGAGAATACTCCGTCCCAGTATGCATACCAGCCTACGGTGATACTTCCGGGGGTGGGAGATATTGTCAAGTAAGCAGGAGAATCCTCAGTTCATTAAAAATCCCTTCAAGGGATTTTTTTCTTTTTATGTGTAAATTGAGACTGATTTATTCTATAATATACTTGATGTGATTACGGAGCCGGAATCGGCTCCTTATGTGATAAGGGAGGATTTGAGATTATGGAGCAGTTTTTATACTGGATCGCAATGCTGATTGCCAGGATTCACAGCGTAATAATGGATCTTAACAACCAGTTTGAGTACTATCTTACGGATAAGGAGCTTCACTTTATTATCATGGGAGCTCTGGGAATGATAATGATATTCGTTCTGTATCCTCTGTTCAAATGGCTGGCGGCAAAGGGCCGCATAATGATTGTTACTTTTTTATATGTTGTCACAGTAATAATCGTTATTGCCTTTGCGATAGAAATCGGCCAAAGGCTGACGGGAACGGGAGCCATGGAGTCAGGGGACATTACCTCGGGAATAATGGGATTCCTTGTGATGTTCGTTGTCTTCATCGCAATCAGGGGGATATATCACGGCATACGAAATGCAATCAGACGCAGGAGATACAACAGATGATATACATAGAAAACACGAATAACGATCCGCGGTACAATCTGGCTTTTGAGGAATACGTTTTTCTCAATACCGATTACGACGAGCCTATTCTGCTGCTGTGGCAGAACGGTCCGGCGGTTATAGTGGGAAAATACCAGAACACCCTGGAGGAGGTCAATTACGACTTCGTCAAGGAAAAGGGAATCAATATTGTCAGAAGAAACACAGGTGGAGGAGCAGTGTACCACGATCTGGGAAACCTTAACTATTCCTTCATAATTCCGGATGTTCAGTCAAAGATTGATTTCAAAACCTTCACGATTCCCGTGGTAAAGGCTCTGGAGTCGGCAGGTGTTCAGGCGGAGCAGACAGGAAGAAATGACATTCTGGTTGACGGGAAGAAGTTCTCGGGCAACGCCCAGCAGTTTTCAAACCATAAGCTTCTTCACCACGGAACATTGATGTTCGATGTGAACACTGATGATGTTGCGAAGGCGCTGAAGGTAAAAGAGGGCAAGTTTAAATCAAAGGCAACAAAATCGGTGAAGAGCCGTGTTACAAATCTGAAGCCGTATCTCGGAGACATCACAGTGGAGGATTTCAAGAATCTTCTCATAGAGTGGTTTGACAGGGAATACGGACTTAAGAAAGTTGAGCTGACGGAGAAGCAAAAGCAGGAAATACTGGATTTGCGCGAGAGAAAGTACGCCACCGACGACTGGAATCTGGGCAAATCACCGAAGGCTGACATTGTCAGGGGAGACTTTTTCAGATGTGGTCAGGTGGAGTTTCATTTCAGCATAGAGAAGCACAGAATAAAAGATGTTAAAATAACAGGAGACTTTTTCCCGACAAAGGATATTGCTCAGCTTGAGGAAAGCCTCAGGGGAACAGAGTATTCCAGAGAGGCGCTGCAGGAAGTGCTGGAGAATTCGGATCTTGAAGGTTATTTCGGAGACGTGACGGCTGAGGAACTGCTGCAGGTAATTGTATAGTTGTTTAGGAGACCGGTAACATGGCCAAAGTAAGCGTGGGAAAACTGAAGCTGCTGTATATTCTGGAAACCCTTGTGAGGGACACGGATCAGAAGCACAAAAAAGGAACCGCTGAGCTGATTGAGATGCTGAAGGCCCGGGGGCTCAGTGCCGAGAGAAAGAGCATATATGACGACATAGAAACCCTGAGGGAGTTCGGGCTTGATATCATATATGACAAGGAGGAACCGGCGGGCTACTATATGGGCGAGCGGGATTTCCAGCTGGCGGAGCTGAAGCTGCTTGTGGATGCCGTCCAGTCCTCAAAATTCATCACCGCCAAGAAGTCTGCGGTGCTGATAAGCAAGCTGGAGAAGCTTACCAGCGTCGGTGAGGCAAGGAATCTGCAAAGGCAGGTCTATGTTTCGGGAAGAATCAAAACCATGAACGAGTCCATCTACTACAATGTGGATGCCGTTCACTCCGCAATAGCCGGGAATTCGAAAATTTCCTTCAGATATATGGTCTGGAATCTGGAGAAGCAGCTTGTGCCGAAAAGTGACAGAGCCGTTACGGTAAGCCCCTGGGCACTTGTGTGGGATGATGAGAACTACTACATGATTGCCTTTGACGGCGAAAGCGGAATCATGAAGCACTATCGCGTGGACAAGATGAAGGACATACGATGCCTTCAGGAGCCTCGAGAGGGGAGGGAAAGCTTCAAGGGTTTTGATGCGGCTGGATTTGCCAAGAAAACCTTCGGAATGTACGGGGGACGGACAGAGAAGGTTACCCTTGAGTGCGACAACAGTCTTGTGGGACCGATTCTGGACAGATTCGGCACCGACGTGATAATCGTTCCTTCAGGAGAGGAGAGGTTTAAGGTGACCCACGAAGTAGCTGTCAGCGGACAGTTTTTCGGATGGCTTGTGGGACTTGGACCGGGAGTCAGAATAGTATATCCACAGAATGTGGCAGATGAATTCAGAGATAGATTAAGGAGGATGACATGACAGATTTTTTCGTAACTTACACAATGGCAAACAAAGAGGACAGAGACGGATATCTCAGAGAGATTCAGGAAAAGGGAATTGATGAGCTCTCCAGAGGCGAAGAGGGCTGCTACAGATACGACTACTTCTATCCTGTGGGAAAGGACAACATGCTCTTTCTCTGGGAACAGTGGGAAACAAGAGAGCATCAGGCAGAACACTGCAAAACAGCGCATTTCGCACAGCTTGGAGAACTGAAGAAGAAGTACGGCGTAACTGCTGATATTCAGATTGAGGACAGATAATGGCTACTTTCGCACAGACATTTTTGAGAATATACGACAGAAAAATTCTCAGCGGAGAAATAACCTTCAGCCAGTCGGGAATAAACAAAAACGACTTCACAAGGCTGTGTGTTGACGGAGAGTACGTAATACCGAAGGAACGGCTGCTTGTAGCCTGTGAGAAGATGAAACTCACGGAAGAGGAAAAGGCCGAACTACTGTCCTTTGTTGATTAATGTCCTTTGGCGGGCAATGATGTTTGCCGGGTAACGGTGTTTTGACCTTTGAAAAACGCCCCGGATTCTGTTATAATAATACTCGGGCGTATTACTTGGAAGGATGGACCTGATGGAAGAAACACAATTTGAAATAGGACAGCTGGTTGTATATGCGAACAACGGAATATGCACAGTAGAAAAGATAGAAGTGATGAGTTTCACTGCCGGAATGCCTAAGGAACTGTACTATGTTCTCAGGCAGAAGAAGAACAGTGCGACACAGTTTTTTGTTCCCGTAAAAAACGAAAAGCTCACCTCGAAGCTGAGACCACTCATGCAGAAGGAGGATATTGACGACATTCTCATGGGCCTTACCGATGGAGATGCCGTTGAGTGGATTCCCGACAGGAGACAGAGAACGGAATACTTCAAAAGCATTCTTTTTGAAGGCGTCAGCGGGAAACTTCTGAACATGATAATCTGCATTTATAATCGGAAGAGGCAGCTTGACCGTGAGGGGAAGAAACTGCCGGTAACGGAGTGCACGACGCTGAAGTCGGCGGAACGACTGGTTCAGGAGGAGTTTGAGTTCGTTCTGGGACTGGAGGCGGAGGAGGTTCCGAAGTACATAAGGAAACGACTCCATATCCAGGAAGATTAGAATGAATAATGAGAATGAATAAATAGATGGGATGCTGCATAAAGTCAATAGTGCGGCCCCCATTTTTTTATGGTAAAATGATTAGAGAGTCTAACATTTTGGAGAAAAGCAATGAAAGAATTCACAGAGAATATAAATAGGATACTGGCTGATACATACCATAACGCGCTGCTGATGGAGGAAACAAAGCGAAAATACAGCAGTGC
>JALFKB010000107.1 GCA_022775805.1 Clostridiales bacterium | reverse complement strand
ATTAAGGATGATACAACTAAACCTGCTGCTGTGACTTCCTGACATGGTCTGCTAATATTTTTTCTTAAGCCACCTCTCCTGATGGCTATTTTGTTATACACTCTTTTATTTATCCGTAACCTCTATTCTTTTTCAAACTTTATTACCTTACTATTGTATCACCAATTCCCGTAGAAAAAATATAGTATTTGTAACAAAAAAACTGCTTTCCTGTGTCCTTGACATGAAAATGCAATTTTGCTACTATGTTTTCGGAGAAATACTACTCGAATATCTTATAAATGTGCAGCGGAAGTATTTTGCTGTATTTTTTGTTTTTCATACAGAAGGAGGCATTCTATGTCAAATCTTATCTTACCGGAAGGATATTCATCAGTTATTGGTGTAATGGAGAACCAGAGGGCAATAAAGAACATCAAGGATTACTTTCAGAAGGAGCTTGCCTTTGAGCTTAAGCTGCTGAGAGTTTCGGCGCCGCTGTTTGTGGCTCCGGAAACGGGACTTAACGATAACCTTAATGGAGTTGAGAGAACTGTCAGCTTCACGGTGAAGGACATTGACGAAAAACCTGTTGAAATAGTACAGTCACTGGCAAAGTGGAAGAGAATGGCCCTTGGCAAATACGGATTCAAGCCGGGCACCGGACTGTACACTGACATGAATGCCATAAGGAGGGATGAGGAACTTGACAATCTTCACTCGATTTATGTGGATCAGTGGGACTGGGAAAAGGTTATTCGCCGTGAGGACAGAACCGAGGAATACCTCCACCAGGTTGTACGCAGCATTTACAGAGCCCTTAAGAGCCTGAATGATTTCGTAAACAGGCAGTACAATGAACTGAAGACTGATCTCCCTGACGAGATATTCTTCATCACATCCCAGGAGCTGGAGGACAGATATCCCGATCTTGATGCAAAGGCAAGAGAAAACGAGATCTGCCGGGAAAAGAGAGCAGTGTTCGTAGGTAAAATCGGAGGCGCACTGAAGTCGGGAGAGGTACATGACGGCAGAGCACCTGACTACGACGACTGGGAACTGAACGGAGACATCCTCCTCTGGAACGACATTCTGGAAAGCGCTTTTGAGATTTCCTCAATGGGTATCAGAGTTGATGAGGATGCCATGAAGAGACAGCTGAAGATTGCAGGTGCCGAGGACAGAATGGAAATGGACTTCCACAAGAAGATTCTCAACAGAGAACTTCCTTATTCAATAGGCGGCGGCATCGGTCAGTCCAGACTTTGCATGTATTTCCTGAGGAAGGCGCACATTGGCGAGGTTCAGGCTGCCATCTGGCCTGAGGACATGATTGAAACCTGCAGGGAGCATGAAATTATTCTCCTGTAGCGGGGATGCTTGCAGGAAGGATTCACAGGCAATGGCAAATTTTACTGAAAGGGAATTGCTGAATACTCTTAAGGAGCTGCTGAAGGATAAGTCTCTTGACAGAATTACAGTCAAAGAGCTCACCGACAGATGCGGAATATCCAGAAACACCTTTTACTACCACTATCATGACATATATGAGCTTGTGGTGGCATATTTCGTGCATGAAGCCCAGCGAATAATCGGAAGTTATAAGGCGGATGAGAACTGGGAGGGAGGTTTTCTGGAGGGACTTACCTTCCTTTATGAAAACAGACGTGTCATTCAGCACATATACAAATCCGTGAGCCGGCCTCAGCTGGACAGATTTATCAACGATGTTGTATATCATCATGCCATGATTCTAATAAGGGGAAAGATGGAGGGTATTAATTATTCTCAAAGAACCCTAGAACTGGCAACGGATTTTTACAAAAATGCTCTTATGGGGGCCGTACTCCAGTGGATTGAAGGGGATATGAAGGATAGTCCGGAGGAACTGGCGGCAATATATAACAGCGTATTTCAGGGGACAGTTGAGCATCTCTTCGAAAGCCTGGAAAGTGCGATAGAAAAATAGAATTAGTATGAATATTTGAACACATAAGGGGACATGCACAAATTTTGTGCATGTCTGTTTTATTGTAAATTCCAATGGTTTTCGGCATTTGATAACATACTCTTTAAAGGAGTGTGAAAAAATGCTGAAATTCGGACAAGCAGTTACTAAAAAGCGAAAGATAATTCTGATTGTAGGTCTGCTGCTGATAATACCGGCGGCCATCGGTTACTTTAATACGCGAGTCAACTATGATGTTCTTCTTTATCTTCCTGATACCATGGAAACTGTTAAGGGACAGGACATTCTTCTGGATGAATTCAACAAGGGAGGATTCTCCATGGTGATGGTTGAGGGCATGGACAAAAAGGAGACAGCAGCTCTGAAGAAGGATATCGAAAAGGTGGATCATGTTGACAGTGTCATCTGGGTGGACAGCGTCCTGGACTTATCCGTTCCGGATGAGGTGCTGCCTGACAAGGTCTATGATGTGTACAACGAAGGAGATTCCACTCTCATGGCTGTTTTCTTTGACACCCCAACTTCAGATGAGGGTTCAATAGAAGCTGTTCAGGATATCAGAAAGCTTGGAGGCAAACACTGCTTCCTGAGCGGAATGAGTGCCTTTGTAACCGACCTTAAGGAACTGGCTGAAGCCCAAGAGCCTGTATACGTAGCCATTGCCACTATTCTGGCAATGGTGGTAATGGCGCTGCTTATGGATTCCTGGATGCTGTCTGTGGTGTTCATTATCGGCATAGGAATTACGATAATATACAACATGGGAACAAACTGGTTCCTTGGAGATATATCGTATATCACAAAGGCAATAGCGGCTGTTCTGCAGCTGGCTGTAACCATGGACTATTCCATATTCCTCTGGCACAGCTACAGGGAGCAGAGGTACGACAGAGGAATTGAGAGGGAGGAGGCCATGGCTCAGGCTATCGCCAAAACCCTTAACTCGGTTGCAGGAAGTTCGATAACCACAATAGCAGGCTTTCTGGCCCTTTGCTTCATGACATTCACCCTGGGTCTCAATCTGGGAATAGTAATGGCCAAGGGAGTACTAATAGGTGTGGCAGGCAGTGTAACAATTCTTCCGGGATTAATCCTGGGAATGGAAAAGCTGATAATGAAGACTCAGCAC
>JALFKB010000046.1 GCA_022775805.1 Clostridiales bacterium | reverse complement strand
GATGTAGGTTACGAAGGCAGCCGGACCAACTGCATCATAGAATGAAATTCCGTGATAGCTTGGGTTCGGATCAGCTATGTTGCCGAATCTGCCGCTGGCCTTCCAGTCAAACTTGCCGGATTCTATGATTACGCCGCCAAGTGTAGTACCGTGTCCTCCCAGGAACTTGGTGGCTGAATGTATTACAATGTCAGCACCGTGTTCGATAGGGCGAATCAGATAAGGAGTGCCGAAGGTATTGTCAATCACCAGCGGGAGGCCGTTTTTGTGAGCTATTTCCGAAATGGCATCGATATCTGCAATGTCACTGTTTGGGTTGCCCAGGGTTTCCAGGAAGATTGCTCTGGTGTCATCTGTAATGGCACCCTGGATTTCCTCAAAATTATGGGAGTCAACAAATGTGGTTGTAATTCCGTACTGAGGAAGGGTGTGGGCCAGAAGATTGTAGGTTCCGCCGTAGATTGTCTTCTGTGCTACAATATGACCGCCGTTTGCTGCTAGTGCCTGGATGGCATAGCTGATGGCTGCTGCGCCGGAGGCCACTGCCAGGGCTGCGCTTCCTCCCTCAAGGGCGGCAACTCTCTTCTCCAGAACATCCTGTGTGGAGTTGGTAAGTCTGCCGTAAATGTTGCCGGGATCTGCCAGGCCGAATCTGTCTGCGGCGTGCTGGGAATCATGGAATACATATGATGTAGTGGCATAAATAGGAACTGCTCTGGCATCAGTTACCGGGTCTGCCTGTTCCTGTCCCACATGCAGCTGTAAAGTTTCAAATCTATAATTATTGTTACCCATTTTCATTATTCCTTTCTTCTCTCTCTATATAAACTGGATAAAATGCAGTCCGTTATGCTGACTATTCTGTAAACAGCGGTGTTGAATAGTATCTGTCGCCGCTGTCAGGAAGCAGCACTACAATTGTCTTTCCCTTGTTTTCAGGCTTCTTGGCATATTCAATTGCTGTGTGAAGAGCAGCTCCTGCTGAAATGCCTACGGATATTCCTTCTGTTACAGCAAGCTGTTTTGCCGCCTTGAAGGAGTCCTCGTTCTTTGCTCTGTATACTTCATCGTAAACTGAAGTGTTAAGTACATCCGGAACGAAGCCGGCGCCGATGCCCTGAATCTTGTGAGGACCTGCCTTGCCCTCTGAAAGTACAGGGGAATCATCAGGCTCTACTGCGATAACCTTGATGTCAGGCTTCTTAGATTTGAGGTACTCACCGGTTCCTGTTACCGTTCCGCCTGTTCCCACACCGGCAATGAAGATGTCCACGGTACCCTCTGTATCATTCCAGATTTCCGGTCCTGTTGTCTCTCTGTGAGTCTTAGGATTTGACGGATTGACGAACTGTCCCGGAATGAAGCCTCCCGGAATTTCCTTTGCAAGCTCCTCTGCCTTTTCGATGGCTCCCTTCATGCCCTTGGCCCCGTCAGTGAGAACGATTTCTGCACCGTAGGCCTTAAGGATGTTTCTTCTTTCAATGCTCATTGTCTCCGGCATTGTGAGGATTGCCCTGTAGCCCTTGGCTGCAGCAACAACCGCAAGGCCGATTCCCGTATTTCCTGAGGTAGGTTCGATAATAACCGAGCCCTCCTTCAGAGTTCCGGCTGCTTCAGCGTCCTCGATCATCTTCTTGGCGATTCTGTCCTTAACGCTGCCTGCAGGATTGAGATACTCCAGCTTCGCGAGAATTGTTGCCTCAAGTCCCAGCGCCTTCTCTGTATTTGTAAGTTCCACCAGAGGTGTATTTCCGATAAGTTCAAGTACTCCTTTGTAAATCTTAGCCATGATGTTTTCCTCCATTTATGTTTTGTTAATGACTTATTCAAAAATTGCGATTCGCTATGTTGTTCCGGTGATGCTAATATAATACTATTCACCTACCGTGTCAATAGGTTTTAAACAAAAAAATAAAAAATATTTCTATTTCCCTATTGGCTTAGTAGGTTTTAATTGATTTTGCCCGGGGATTGGTCTAAAATCAGAGTGGAGGTAGAGAAATGATTACAACAAAAGGAAGATATGCCCTGAGAGTCATGATAGACCTGGCTCAACACAGGGGTGCAGGGAATATTCCTCTTAAGGATATTGCTGACAGACAGGACATTTCAAAGAAATATCTGGAGATAATTACGAAGGAGCTTGTGAAGGGCGGAATGCTGAAATCCACAAGCGGCAAAGGCGGAGGATACAGCCTTTGCAGAGAACCGGAGGATTACGACGTTTATGAGATTCTGGAGCTGATGGAGGGATCCCTGTCACCGGTGGCCTGTCTGGCCCCGGGAGCGGAGCCATGTCCCAGAGCTAATACCTGTCCCACTCTTCCCATGTGGAAGGAGTATAACGCCATGGTTCGGGACTTCTTCAGGGGCAAGAAGCTAAGCGACTTCACGGAGACGCCGGATCCCATATACTACATATAATGTACGCAAAGACATGAATCAGCCTTTGATTACATATTTCCTCAGAAGCCTGATAATGTTGCCTGTTGTCAGGGCGCAGATAACCGTACCCTCCCGGACTCCTGCCATATTGTGAAGGAAGACTATGCACAGCACTGCTGAGATTGTAACCATTGACACATCGCAGATGAGCTTGATTCTTCCGAAGGGCTGACGGGTTACAACGGAGAGTGCTCTGGCGAAGGCGTCCCCCGGAGCCATTGCCACATTGGCTTTGAGCTGAATGGAAATGCCAACGGCCATGGTGAAGCTTCCCGCAAAAACAGAAAGCACCTTAAGCCAGTAGGCCTCAGGGGCAAACCATGTGAGAAGCCACAGGGAGAAGTCAACCATGTAGCCCATTACAAAGGAAATAATAAGCTGGACGATAATGTCTCCTGCAGAGATTGCCCTGCCGGCGCCTCTGCCCATATCGGCGCCGGTTTTGCCACGAAGCAGCACAACCTGGGCCAGAACCAGCAGAGCGTTGATTGCTATGGTGTAGTTTCCCATGGTGAACCGCGGGACAATCATTGACATGGTAAAGGGTATGGAAGAAATGGGGGAAGTGCCCAGGCCTGCCTTTGTGATAATTGCAATTCCCAGAGAAAGCAGGAAAACCCCGGGAACCATAATGATGTAACGAAGTATTAGATTTTTAGTG
>JALFKB010000123.1 GCA_022775805.1 Clostridiales bacterium | reverse complement strand
CCGGTGTGTGCACAGGGCGGAATCAGGGAGAGCGAATACATATGATTCAATTATTTCCAAAGCCCTGTCATCGGTCATTTTCTCCGATGACTCCATAAGCAGAAGTCGGATATCCGAGGCATATCTGCGGATATCGTTACTAGAATAAAATGACAACATTCCCAATAATTTCCTTTCGAGCATAGAATAGCACAATTACCAGAATTTGGCAACCCCTAATTTCAAAAAATTTCCAGCAAATCTTTTTCCTTGTAAAGTGACAGTACATTATGGTAGAATGTCTGCCGATATGTTTTCGTTCGTTACAGTACTATCTTATTATAATTATTTTAGGAGGAGAAACATATGGCAGCAACAATTGATGCTGGCGTTTGCGCTGTCAGCAATATACTGTATCAGCCATGGTTCGTACCGCTTCTGCTGATTGCAGGCGGAATCTATCTCACTGTCAGATGCGGTTTCATGCAGGTGGGAATGTTCCGGGAAGCATGCAGGGTTATTGTGGAGAAACCCCACGAGGGAGGAATATCATCCTTCGGAGCCCTTATGGTTTCCACCGCATCTCGAGTGGGTACAGGAAATATCATAGGTGTATCAACTGCTATAATTCTGGGAGGTCCCGGAGCCATTTTCTGGATGTGGATTACTGCATTCTTCGGAGGAGCATCTGCCTTTGTGGAATCCACTCTGGCGCAGATATTCAAGAAGAGAGACGATGACGGATCCTTCAAAGGCGGTCCTGCATTTTACATGAGGGATGCCCTTGGGCAGAAGTGGCTGGGAGTAATCTTTTCGATTCTAATTATCTTCACTTATATGGTGGGATATAATATGCTGGCCTCATACAACCTGCAGTCCACCTTTGCAGCATTCTCGTTTTACGACGCGAGTCTGACACCGAAGATTATAGGTGTTGTTCTGGCGGTTCTTTTCGCCATAATCGTTCTGGGAGGAGCCAAGAGACTGATCAAGGTAACAGAGGTTCTTGTTCCTGTAATGGGAGTAATGTATGTTCTGGTTTCACTTATCGTTCTGGCGTTGAACATCACAAATCTGGGACATATGTTTGCTGAGATTTTCTCAAGCGCCTTTGATTTCGAAGCTATTTTCGGAGGCTTCACAGGCTCCTGCATCATGTGGGGTGTGAAGAGGGGACTGTACTCCAACGAAGCAGGTATGGGTTCAGCTCCTAATGCAGCTGCAAAGGCAGACGTATCCCATCCGGTAAAGCAGGGTCTGGTTCAGATGTTGTCGGTATTCATCGATACACTTCTGATTTGTACAGCAACAGCCTTTATGTGCCTGTCAACTGATGTGATTCCGACGGACTACATCGATTCAGAGGGTGCAGCAATGGCTGCAGGCTTTGTTCAGGATTCACTGGCATCGGTATTCGGAGGATTCGGACCGGCATTCATTGCCATCGCGATGTGCTTCTTTGCATTCACAACTCTCATAGGAAACTACTCCTATTGTGAGGGCTGCTACGAGTTCATTATCGGAAGGGAAGCCTCAAAGGCAGAGCTTGTTATCATGAGAATAATCGCTTCGATTCTCGTATTTATCGGAGCTGTTGCATCTGCAGGTCTGGTTTGGGACATTGCAGACATGATGCAGGGTCTGATGGTTGTTACCAACGTGCCGACAATCCTCATACTGGGAGGAATTGCCTTCAAGTGCCTCGATAACTACAAGAAGCAGATGAAGGAAGGCATAAATCCGATATTCAAGGCAAGGGATATCGGCATCACTGTGGAAACAGACTGGTGGAAATAGCTTCTCCGAAAGCATACCCGAAGGCATGATAGAAAATAATTGTTAAGGGGGCTGTCGCGTTAGCGAAAAATAATCGCTAGGGCGGTGCCCTTTCTTCATGTGACGAAAAATGACGGTTAGACCAGCTGATGGCTCTCCGTCATTCGGTGTTTTTTGGTAAAAAAATAACCCTGTATCCCAAAGAAATACAAGGTCATGGTAAAATAATTGTATGCTCAAACACAACATTTTACGTAAAGAGTATACCTTAAATGCGAAGGAATATCAATTGAAAATTCCAATGGAAATCGATGCATGCATACCGGCAAATGATTGTGTGAGACTCATCTGCCAGTTTGTGGAGGAAATGGACCTGGCTGCTCTGTATGACACTTATGAAAGAATGCCATCAGAAAAATACGCGTCTCCTGAAATCATGCTGAAAATAATGCTCTATGCTTACCACGAAAGAAAAGACATCTCATCCAGAACCATTGAGAAGAACTGCAGACGTGATATTAACTACA
>JALFKB010000026.1 GCA_022775805.1 Clostridiales bacterium | reverse complement strand
TGCAATCAGCCTGTGTCTCATGGTCATATCCTGGCTTTCCTTTCTGCTGCCTGAATTACGTGTTTCATGAGCACTGCAGTAGTTACGCTGCCCACCCCTGCGGGAACAGGGGTTATTGCCTTTGCGAGAGGCTCTGCCTTATCGAAATCAACATCTCCGCAGAGGCTTCCCTCTTCATCGACATTGATGCCCACATCTATTATCACCTGGTCTCTGCCCAGCTTCTCCGGGCCAATCATTCTGGCTCTGCCCAGGGCTGCGATAACAATATCCGCCTCCCGTCCCGCTCTGGCGAAATCCTCCTGTGAGGTTCTGCTGTGGCACACTGTAATGGTTGCGTGGCGTCCCATTGTCATCATGGCAACAGGCTTTCCTATTACCAGGCTTCTGCCGAAAACCGTTACCTTCTTTCCCTTAAGTTCTATTCCATAATAATCGAAGATCTCCATTACGGCGCTGGCGGTGCATGGAGGATAACCCATTCCGTTCTCCATGAAAACACCTGCCATGGAGCCGCTTGTTATTCCGTCCATGTCCTTAGCGGGATCCAAAGCCTCGCACACTGCCTTTTCGTCAATGTGCCCAGGCAACGGTCTGAACATAAGCACTCCGTGGATGCTGTCATCCCTGTTGATTTTCTCTATTTCTCCCAGAAGCTCCTCCTGGGATGCGGTTTCCGGCAATACATGCTGAACAACACGGATACCCGTTTTCTCAGCTCGTTTAATTGCGCCCCTTTCATAGGAAAGGTCGCTTGGATTTTCCCCAAGCCTTATTATTGCCAGGGCAGGTTCTATCCCTGCCTCCTTAAGCTTCTCTGCTCTTTCCCTGTTCGCCTCTGTCAGCGCCTTGGCAACCGGCGCCCCCTTCAGTATTTCCGCCATGTGTTTGCTCCTCCGTTATGCTGTTACCGGCATGAACCCTGCGTCACCCAGACCATGCCCTAGTGAATGCTCTTTAAAAAAGTCTTCCTGTGTATAGGGCAGATGCCCTGCTCCCTTATCCCACGGTAGTGGGCGGCGGTGCCGTAGCCCTTGTTCGATTCAAAGGCATACCCCTGATATTCCTTCGAGTATTCCACCATCATCCTGTCCCTTGTAACCTTTGCCACTATGGATGCAGCCGCCACTGCCAGCACCTTGGCATCACCCTTCACCACTGCCTCCTGAGGCAGCTTCAGATCCTCAATTGTCACCGCATCAAATATTACATAGTCAAGGCCCCCCAGCATCTCTTCGCACCGGGCAATTGCCTCCCTCATGGCCTTCTTTGTGGCCTGAAGAATATTGATTTCATCTATCACCTGGTGATCCGCCATGCCGATTCCGTAGGCAAGACAGCCCTCAAGTATGGCATCATAAAGCTCCTCCCGTTTCTTCTCGGAGAGCTTCTTGGAGTCGTCCACTCCAAGCACATTGAAGTCCTCGGGCAAAACCACCGCCGCAGCCACAACAGGTCCCGCCAGGGGTCCTCTTCCCACCTCATCCACACCGGCGATATATCTGTATCCCCGGGCGTGAAGCAGGGCCTCCGGCTTTTTCATTTCCTCAAGCCTTTCTCTCTGCCTCTTTATTCTCTCTTCCTTTGTCATTGTGTCTGCTCCTGCTGCTCTGGCCATTCCAGAGTTATTCTTCCGATTTTGGCGGATCTGAATTCGTCAAGCACCAGCTTGCCAATACGCTCGTAATCTATTCTCTTTCCCGGCAGAATGCATCCTCTCTTCATAGCCATCCTGCACAGATTCCCCAGAGCCAGGTCCTGAGGAGTCTCCATCGGCCAGCCTGTTTCCGGGGATTCTTCCCCCTCCATGCAAAGGCCCTCCAGCTTGTATCGTTTAACGAGCATTTCCGGATACCTCTCTGTCAGTACAGCCACCAGCTCCATCCCAAGGGTGGGAATGTCAAGTATCTCGTCCTTGATTGATCCGCAGAAGGCCAGGTTCAGTCCCGCCCTGGGATCCTCGAACTTCGGCCAGAGAATTCCCGGCGTATCCAGAAGCTGCATGCCGTTTTCCAGCTTCAGCCACTGCTTCCCTCTGGTAACCCCGGGCCTGTCACCGGTTTTGGCGCTCTTGTGGCCTGTCATCCTGTTTATCAGTGAGGACTTGCCCACATTGGGCACTCCCACAATCATTAACCTGTAGGGCTTCATGGCTGCGTTGCCCCTGCGCCTGCTGTCCAGGGTTTCCAGCACCCTTAGAAGTTCCTTTGTTCCCTCCCCGGTCATGGAATTCATGGGTATTGCTCTAACGGTGTCCTCTGCCTTTGCGAAGGCATCAATCCAGGCTCTGTTGGCCTCGCCGTCCCCCAGGTCGCTCTTGTTCAGAGCTATTATTCTCGGTTTTCCCTTCACCAGCTCGTCTATTATCGGGTTGCGGCTTGACACCGGAATTCTGGCGTCGATGACCTCCACAACTGCGTCCACCATTTTAAGATTTTCCTGTATAAGTTCCCGGGTTTTTTTCATGTGACCGGGATACCAGTTGATATTTCCTGCCATCTTCGTCTCCTTCCTTGATGCATTATATCACATTTTTCTCCGGGCTTCCCGTAATAAAAAAGGAACCTCTGGGAGATTCCTTTTCGTTAGCTTATTTGTCAGCCTTAGTCTTAATCTTAGCTGACTTACCCGTTCTCTGACGCATGTAGTGAAGTCTTGCTCTTCTAACCTTACCGCGTCTAACAACTTCAATCTTCTCAACCAGCGGTGAGTGAATCGGGAACGTCTTCTCAACACCAACACCTGAAGCGATTCTTCTTACTGTGAATGTTTCACCGATTCCGCCGTTCTGTCTCTTGAGAACGAAGCCTTCGAATATCTGAATTCTTTCTCTGTTACCTTCTTTGATTTTAACGTGTACCTTAACGGTATCTCCAACGTTAAATGCAGGGATGTCAGATTTCATATATTCATTTGTTACTGAGCTTAATACGTCCATTGCTCTTCCTCCTTCCCTTCGGCATGTTCGTGGTGCCAAACCTTAGCTGCACCAGAGGACCACCCGTTATACTTCAAAATTCCGCATGCCAACGCACGCTCAATCATTATATAGCATGTACATGATCAATGCAAGGACTTTTTATCACATCAAAAGCTCCCTATGTCTATCTGGCTCTCGGGTGTGTGTTGTCGTACACATCCTTGATTCTGTTCTTGGTTGCCGCCAGGTACATCTGGGTTGCAGTTATGTCCTCGTGTCCCATGAGCTCCTGAAGTGATTTCAAATCCGCCCCGTTCTGAAGCATGTGCACAGCAAAGGAGTTTCTTATGGTGTTAGGGGTGAGGCTCAGGCTGATTCCTGCCTTTTCGCCATATTCCTTTATTATCTTCCAGAGACCCTGGCGGGTGATTCTCCTGCCGGAGTAGTTCAGAAAAAGGGCCTTCTCCTTCTTGTTATCCTTTAGCATCTTGTCCCTTACCTCATAGACATAATCCTCAAGGGCTGCTCTTGCCGGCCTTCCCATAGGAACAATCCTGGCCTTGTTTGAATCTCCCGAGCAGGTGATGAAACCCATCCTGAAATTGATGTCATCTACGTTGGCCTCAATCAGTTCGCTGACTTTGATGCCTGTGGCATACAGAACCTCCAGTATCGCCCTGTCCCGTCTGCCCTTGCTGCTGTCGTCCGGTGCTTCCAGCAGACGATCCATCTCCTCTATTGTGATAAACTCGATTTCCTTCTTTTCGATTCGAGGCGTTCTGATACCGGCAGTGGGATTGCTGTCCGCCAGCTTCTCCATTGACAGGTAATTGTAAAAAGCTCTCACCGAAGCCAGTTTCCTGTTAATTGTGGCTCCTGACTTCCCCTCGTGTCTGAGATTGTGCAGAAACGCCACCACCTCGGTGCTGGAGCTTTCCGTAAGATTGCTGATACCCCTTGCTGCCTCAAAATCTGCGAATTCCTTCACATCCCGCCTGTAGGCATCCAGAGAGTTCTTCGCCATTTTTTTCTCCCTGGCAAGATACTCGGTAAATTTCTCAATATGCATCATTCTTTCTCCCATACCATATACGTGCATCAAAGCTCCCTGTTACAGTACTTTCCCGCCATTAGCAGTGCCGCCAGAGTTTTGGCATCTGTTATCTCTCCGTTTACTGCCATTTCATAAACCTCTTCAAATGGCATCTCAATAACCTCCAGAGCCTCGTCCTCATCAAGATGCTGCTGCCCCGGCACAAGCCCCCTCATGAGATAGAGGTGAATAACCTCCTCCGAGTAGGCGCAGCTGGGATTGCAGTCTCCCAGGTGAATAACCTCTTCTGCCCTGTAGCCAGTTTCCTCCTCCAGCTCCCGGCGGGCGGCTGCAACAGGATCCGTCTCACCGTCATCAATCTTGCCGGCGGGTATTTCCAGTACAACACGGCGGCAGGCGTATCTGTATTGCTTTTCCATTATTATTCCGCCGTTTTCCGTGAGGGCCACCATTCCAACTGCACCGTTGTGTTCCACGATTTCCCTGTAGGCTTCACCTTTAATTGCAGTAACCTTGTCCCTTCGAACGTTGAGAATCGCCCCCTCGTATATTCTCTCGGAGCTTATCTTTTTTTCTTCAAAAATCATTTTTTCTCCTTCTCTGCTGTCATTTCCTTGGATCTGTCCACCGCAGCCTGAAGACCCTCTCGGACATTATCCATGAATCCGTTTGCGAAAAGCCTGTTTACCGCTTCGATTGTAGTTCCCCCCGGAGAGCACACATTTATTCTCAGCTGCTCCGGACTTTCAGAGCTTTCCAGAACCATTCTGGCAGCCCCCAGCACCGACTGTGCCGCAAAGACCCTGGCCTTCTCAGGCTCCATTCCGTTATCAACTGCCCCCTGTATCAGGGCATCGATATACATGTATGTATATGCCGGGCTGGAGCCGCTGACTCCGATGACGCAGTCAATCAGGCTCTCGGGAACCTCCTCGCACCTTCCTACAGCAGCAAATACCGCCTTTGCCCTATCGAAATCACTATCGGTTACACGGCTGTTTCTGCTCATGGAGATCATAGCTTCACCCACCTGAGCCGGGGTGTTAGGCATTATTCTTATGAATTTTCCCGGGACGTCTCCCCCTCCAAATGCCGCCTCCATGGATGCAATGCTGACACCTGCAGCCATTGATACAATAAGCTTATCCGGATTCGGTGAAATCTCTCTAAGGACTTCCCCAACCCCATTGGGCTTGACCCCTATTATTATCATGTCGGATTCCTCCGCCAGACGGGTGTTGTCCGGAAGGATTTCCACCCCGGGGATTTCCCGTGCAATCCGACTGCTTCTCTCTGATGTTCTGTTATGAATCAGGAGACGGCATCCCTCGGATGCCTCGGAGGCTGCAAATCCCCTTAGGATTGCTCCTCCCATGTTTCCCGTTCCTATGAATCCGATTTTCATGCTGTACCTCTTCCCATATTATGCTTCTTTATCAAAAAATACCTTAATTAAAGTAATTGCCAAATCATTTATCTCTCTGTATTTCAGCTCCATACCCTCTCGAACCACCAGGAAGCCCTCTCTGCAGAGAGGATACCGTTCCAGATCCCCCTGCTCTCCGATTTCCAGCTGCTCCAGATCCACAATTCCAAGGCCCCGGTGCTTAAGCAAAGGCACTTCAATCATGAACTCATCCTGCTGAAATCTTATCTCGGCGGGAGCGCTTCCCAGCCTGAACCCTATATAGTTAAACGGATTTCTCAGCTGCCTTCCCGAAACGTGGAATGTGTCTCCCACAGGTCCTGCCTTTGCAGCCTCCAGAAGATGACCTCCTTCCTTCACAGGAAAACCCAGGCTGTTCATCGCCCTGTGAAAGTCGCTCTTTGTTACCGCCTCGGTAAGCCTCGTAAGCTGGCGGACATCATCGTTGTTGTGAAGAAGAATTTTCTCCTCAGCCTCCCGGCTTCCGGTTTTTTCGTAATGATTATATAGCTCAACGCTTTCCCTGCCTGATATTTCGTCTGCCCTGGTTTCCCACAGACCCATATAGTTTTCAACAGTTTTCTGCTTGAGATCAGGCAGTATTCTTCTAAGCTGGGAATAGCTGTTAAGAACCTGGTACATGTCCAGATTGTACGGCATACAGCCACCTGCATCGCCCTGAGGGTACTCCTCCTTCAGAAGCTTCTTTCTTCTCGTTTCCATGAAGGGGATATCGAAATGACGGCCGTTATATGTTACTACAGCGTCCATTTTTTCGGTGAGCTCCAGAAAATTTCCCAGTGCAGCCCCCTCCTCGTCTCTCCTCTCGGCAAGAACCTGATGGAGCCTTCCTTCCTTCACATCAAAAAGACAACCCAGTATGAACTTGTTCGATGATGGGTTCAGTCCCGTGGTTTCGATGTCCAGCACCCCCACGTTAAGATCTCTGAAATAAAAATTCCATAGAGCGCTGCCGGTAACTTTTTCCTCCCACTCTTCTATTATATGTTTCATGCTTTTATTCCGGCATTTCCTCCGGAACCTGTCTGTCAAACTCTACTGTATAGGCTCCCAGAATCTCCTCAACCGAAAGTCTTAGGAATCTTCTTATTCTCTCGTCATCGTCATAGAATGCGTTTGCCGGCGGCAGATCCCATGCCAGGGTGCAGCTGCAGTACTCCTTATTGCCGCTGATGCTCTCCTCCTCCAGAAAACCGTAGTCTCCTGTTTCATAGTCCCAGTAAAAGCAGCCCTCATTATCCGCTTCATGGGGGCAGCCTCCCTCTCTTCCCTCAGAGGTAAACTCCAGATGCAGATAGTCCGGTTTCTCCAGCCATGCCGCAATGTTCAGCCAGCCCCTTTTACCTCTTCCTTCAACGGGAGTGTTCAGTTCAACATATCCCCACTCATCATCTCCGTCGAAGGCTTCAGCGTTAATCCGCAGCACCGGCCTTAGTGACTCAAATCCCTCAGGCAAAAGCTCCTTTATCTTTTCATGATCGGCCCTGTAGGCCATAACATACTGTCTAACCTTCATTTTATTACACCTTTCGTATTATCCGCCGTATTATTCCATTCAATGATAAATCATTATACCACGGCAATGCCCGGATTCCAAAAAAACAAACAGGACCCGAAGGTCCTGTTTGTTAAAAGGGGTATTGGGATTAGAGATTAATGAGGTTATCAGGGGATAACCACAATATGATTTTAGCTTAGTTTTCCTAGGAAATCAAGCATTTTCTAACATTTGTTGTTTCCAATATTTAATATTCCCCTAAAAAGGTCCGTGGACTTATTTGTCTTCTTCGTCGAATGCTGATGCAACGATAGCCAGACCTGCTTCAATCTGTTCGTCAGTTACTACCAGTGGAGCCAGAATTCTGATAACGTTGTTGAAAGTTCCTGCTGCTTCCAGCATCAGTCCCTTGTTCATTGCATTCTGAATGATTGCGCTTGTGAGAGCTGCATCCGGTTCCTTAGTTACAGGATCCTTAACGATTTCTATACCCATCATTGCGCCTGTTCCTCTGATGTCGCCGATGCAAGGGTGCTTCTTCTGGATTTCCTTGAAGCCTTCGCCGATCTTCTCTGCAATGTGCAGTGCCTTTGCAGGATAGTTGTCTCTTGTCATTACTTCGATAACCTTCAGAGCTGATACTGCTGCCAGAGCGTTTGCGCCGTAAGTTCCGCCGATTGTACCAGGGTTAACCTTATCCATAACTTCCTTACGTGCTACTACAGCTGAAAGTGGAATTCCGCCTGCGATTGACTTAGCAGTTGTCATGATATCAGGAGCTGCTCCTGCTTCTGCGAAGTATTCTGATGCGAACATCTTTCCTGAACGTGCCCATCCGCACTGTACTTCGTCGCATACCATCATGATTCCGTATCTGTCGCAGATTTCTCTTACTGCCTTAACCCATTCGATTGGTGCAGGGATGAATCCGCCTTCGCCCTGTACAGGCTCGAATACGATTGCTGCACACTGATCTGCAGGAGTAACTTCGATGAATGCCTCTTCCAGCTTCTTGATGTAGTACTTGATTGCTTCTGCTTCGTCCATTCCGCCCGGTGCTCTGTAGAGGTTAGGGAATTCAACTCTGTATACACCATCAGGGAAAGGTCCCATTCCTTCTGCATATGACTTCTTAGCTGTCATTGTCATAGTAAGAGATGTTCTTCCGTGGAATGCGCCTGTGAATACGATGATGTTAGGTCTTCCGGTGTAGTTTCTTGCAACCTTTACAGCGTTTTCGTCTGCTTCTGAACCTGAGCAAACAAAGAATGCCTGCTTTTCGTCACCCTTTACAGGAGCGATCTTGCAGAATTCTTCTGCCAGCTTAACGTATGGTTCATGAGTAGTGATGTTGAACATTGAGTGGAAATACTTGTCAGCCTGTTCCTTAACTGCTTCGATAAGTTCAGGATGTGAGTATCCGATGTTAAGTACGCCAACGCCTGCAATCCAGTCGAGGAAGATGTTTCCATCTACGTCTTCAAACATTGCACCTTCGCCTCTTTCGATTACTGCCTTGTAAGCAGTTCCGATTGCCTTAGGTGTTGCCTTTGCTCTTCTTTCGATCAGTGCCTGTGCTTTAGGACCTGGCAGTGGAGTCACGATCTTAGGTAATGCTGTTCTTAATTCTGACATGATTTTTCCTCCTTGAAATTTTTAATTGTTTAAAACATAGTTATATATTCAGCCCGCGAGGGCTTTTTATATCATTGTGTGAATTGTATATACATTACATTCATTTTAGCACATATGTGAATGTTTTCTCATAGAGATTTTAATAAATTCAAACATTCCTGTCCAGTAATCATTATTATTTTGCTGAATTTTTATTCCGTTGCTGTTTTTCGGCCTGGCGGCGGCTTTTTTCCTCCTCCCGTTTGGCCTTCAGCTGAGCAACCTGCTCCTCTGTCAGATTCAGCCCGTCATCAGTATCTCTTTCGGATATTACAGCTCCAAGATTGATTGCCGATTTCTCAAGCTCCAGAATAAGGTTGTTGATCTTCGCCAGCTTCTCCGGATCGCTGCTGCAGTCCACCCTGAGGTTCGTATTGTACAGTATGTCTTCCAGGCGTCTTCTGACATTGTACAGGTTGTCCCTGGCTCCGTTTATGGCCTTCTCGTCAACAGCCTCGGCCATTGCCTCCTTCATGTTGACAATCTCGCTGCCGCCTGTTTCAAGCTCATACTCCGCATTGGCATTAACAGGAATCGGCTCGTATCCCAGCTGTTCTTTGACGGTCTTGGCAAAATCCAGCTTGACCTCCGGCTCTCCATGTACCAGGAATATCTTCTTCGGTGCCTCCCGGAAACCTTTCAGCCATGTCAGCAGACCATTCATGTCCGCATGTCCTGAGAAGCCCTCCAGGTTGTGTATCTTGGCATTAACCTGAATCTTCTCCCCAAAGAGGGTTATTTCCTCTGCTCCCTCAATCAGGGTTCTTCCCAGAGTACCCTCAGCCTGATATCCCACGAATATCACACTGTTTCTGGCATCCCACAGGTTATGCTTCAGGTGATGTCTGATTCTGCCTGCTTCACACATGCCGCTGGCGGATATGATAACCTTAGGCTCCCTGTCCACATTAAGCCACTGGGATTCCTCAGTTGACTGTGTGAATTTCAGGTTTGAGAATTCCAGAGGGTTGTCGCCTTTGCTTATGTAGTCCTTTGTAGCCTCGTCAAATACCTGGGCGTTCTTTTTGAAAATCTCCGTTGCCGCTGCAGCCATTGGACTGTCCACATAAACCTTCACCGGCTCAAGGCGCTTATATCGAGGATCCTCGGGATTGTCGTATATCTTGTTAAGTTCAAATATGAGTTCCTGTGTTCTTCCCACCGCGAAGGACGGAATAATGGTGTTGCCGCCTCTTGCCGAAGTTTCACAGATAATGTCTATTAGGTTGTTTACATCAAGGGAATTCTCCGGATGGAGTCTGTTTCCGTAGGTGGTCTCCATTATAACGTAGTCAGCCTTCTTGATGATTGTAGGATCTCTGAGAATCGGTCTTTCCATCACTCCCAGATCCCCTGTGAATACAAGCTTGGAAACGTTTTCCTTTTCCTCTACCCATAGTTCGATTTCTCCACTGCCGAGAATGTGTCCCGCATCGTTGAATACGATTCTCATCTCATTGTTAAGCTCAATGAGCTGATCGTAGAGAACCGGCTTCACATACTTGAGGGACTCCTCCGCATCCTTCTCGGTGTAAAGGGGCTCAACCTCAGGTCTGCCTGCCCTGATGTTCTTCCTGTTCTGCCATTCAGCCTCCTGCTCGTGGATGTGACCGCTGTCTCTGAGCATTATCTCCAGAAGATCCGCAGTGGCGTCGGTGCAGTATATGCTTCCTCTGAATCCCCTCTTCACAAGAAGCGGAATCCGGCCGCAGTGGTCAATGTGAGCGTGACTCAGAATCAGATACTCTATCTCTGAAGGATCAAATGGAAATGCCTCGTAGTTCATTTCCTCCTGGGCCTTGCCACCCTGATACTGTCCGCAGTCAAGCAGCAGCTTGTGATTATCCGTTGTAATCAGATGGCATGATCCTGTTACTCCCGTTGTAGCTCCGCAAAACTGAATTTTCATATTGTCCCCCCTTCGCGGTTTCTATACATAATACATTTTACCACATAATCGCAAAGGCGGTATACATTATATGAAATAATTCTTGTCTAAGAAAAATGATAGAGATGCTGCTGCCCTCTATCATTTTTCATGTGAAATACATATGGAAATAATTATATTAATTTTGGCTGATTCCTACCAGGCAACATTGAATCTCTTTTCGAATTCTTCCTTGAGTTCTTCTCTCACATCAGGATGTGCGATGTCGATAAGGGCTCTGGCTCTTTCCTTGAGATTCTTTCCCTTCATGCGGGCGATGCCGTATTCTGTAACGATGTAGTCAACATCATATCTGTTTGTTGTTACAGCCGCACCGTGGTCGATGTACGGTCTGATCTTTGAGATTACTGTTCCGTCCTTCTTAACGGTTACAGACGGCATTGCGATGATTGATACGCCCTTGCCGTCCTCTGCCATGGCGGCTCCTCTTACGAAGTCAACCTGTCCGCCAACGCCGGAGAACTGTCTTGTTCCGATTGAGCAGGCAACCACCTGTCCCATGAAGTCAACCTGCAGAGCAGAGTTGATTGAAACCATCTTGTTGTTCTTGGCGATAACAGCAGGATCGTTTACGTAATCCACCGGCTTCAGCTCCAGCATAGGGTTGTTATCTGCAAATTCGTACAATCTCTTTGTTCCCATCAGGAAGGTTACGATCATCTTGCCGTTGTGCAGTGTCTTCTCTGAACAATCGATAACTCCCGCTTCAACGAGATCCACAACTCCGTCTGCTATCATCTCGGAGTGAATTCCCAGATGCTTCTTATCCTTAAGCTCTGAAAGAACTGCATCAGGAATGGCTCCGATACCCAGCTGCAGAGTTGCTCCGTCTTCGATGAGGGATGCGCAGTACTTACCGATTGCCTTCTCAGCTTCACCGATAACCGGCGGCTTTGATTCAACCAGCGGCATATCCATTTCCACGAATCTGTCGAATTCGCTTACGTGGAAGAATGTGTCACCGAAGGTTCTAGGCATGTTTTTGTTAACCTGTGCCAGTACAATCTTGGCTGATTTCACTGCCTGATATGTATAACCGGATTCAACTCCCATGCTACAGTAGCCTGCTTCGTTTGGAGGTGAAACCATTACCATGCATACATCGTACTCGAGGAGTCCGTTTCTTATCCATCTAGGAACGTCCTGGAAGTATACCGGAATAATGTCTCCGTGACCTTCCTCAACTGCCTTTCTTGTTCCGCCGCCGCAGAAGAAGCCTTCCCATCTGAAGTGCTTTTTCAGTTCAGGCTTTGTGTACTCTCCCTTACCCAGAGATACCATGTGAGCAACAGTTACGTTCTCATAATTCTCGTAGTTTGCAACCATGGCGTCTACAAGGCCCGTAGGCTCGCAGATGCAGTGTCCCAGAATAACATTGTCATTTGACTTGATAAGCTTTACCGCTTCGTCAGCAGTACATTTTCTGCTTTCATATATTTCTCTCCAGCTCATTCTGAAGTCCTCCTGTTTGTATTTTATATTTATGACAAAATAATACGCCTTTTTTGAACATATTTGTTAGCGTATTTTACCTGTCCACAATGAAATTGATGCAAAAACGCAGTTGTTTTGATGTTTTTTCGCATACCACTGGAGTGTTTCCCAAGTAAGGGTTATAATATGTTCGGAGGATGAAATCATGAATGATATCACAAAAGAATTTGACGTATACAAGACAATAGTCGAAAATCTGGGCGAGGAGATTTTTATCACCGACGGCGACGGAAATGTTCTCTTCGTAAACCCGGCATCAATTGAAATAAACGAGCTGGATATTGACAACATAGTCGGCAGAAATGTCCGTGAGCTTATGAATGAGGGCTATTTCTCCGAAAGCAGCACTCTTAAGGTGCTGAAGGAAAAGAAGCCTGTAAGCATTCTGCAGTACCTAAAAAACGGAAAGCGCATTATTGCCACAGGAGTTCCCATCTTCGATGATAAAGGAAGCATTTCCATGGTTATCACCTCATCTCAGGATATCGATGCGGTAAACTCTCTCCTTGAAACTCTGGACAAACAGCAGCAGGAAATATACAGCCTGAAGAAGGAGCTTTCGGAAAAGAGCAACTACGAAACAATTGATCCTGCCAGCGTCATGACCAAGGCTTCCCTGGAGAAGATTTCCTCTCTTGATATTCCTATTCTCATATACGGAGAATCCGGTACAGGCAAAAGCACCGCAGCCCGTCACATACACTTCTCCGGCAAGAGAAGCGACAAGCCCTTCATCACCGTGAACTGCACCAGCGCAGATCCCGACTTCCTGGAGAAGGAGATTTTCGGATACGAGAAGGAATCCGGAGATGGCAACTCCCGCAAGATTACCCGGGGAAAGCTGGACTTCGCCGACGAAGGCACCCTGGTTCTGAACAATATAGGATACATGCCCCGTAACATTCAGGCCAAGCTTTTCGAGTACATAGATACGGGGAAATTCAAGAGAGCCGAGGGCTCCACAGATGTGAAATCCTCTGCCAGAATCATAGCTCTCACCGGCATGGATCTTAAGGAATTAAGCGAGACGGGCATGTTCCTGAAGCCTCTGTACTACAGGCTTGACACGGTTCCCGTAAGAATTCCTCCCCTCAGGAGCAGAACCAGCGATATACCTTATCTGGCAAATCAGTACATCTCGAAATGCAACAGCAAGTACGGAACAAAGAAAATAATCAGCAAGGACGCCCTGGGCATCCTCGCATCCCATACCTGGCCGGGTAATCTGATTGAGCTGGATCAGACAATTGAAAGCGCATACATCATGACTGACGGCCCAGTAATACGCGGTGATGTTGTCCACGATGTAATCCACGGTTCCACAAAAAGAGAAGAGGACACTGAGAAGGTTTACTGCAGCGACATCATGCCCCTCAAGGAAGCGAAGCACCTTCTGGAGGAGCACCTTGTCAAGCGGGCCCTGGGAGTTTACAAAACCACCCGCAAGGCGGCGGAGGTTCTGGAGGTTAACCAGTCCACCGTTTCGCGAATAGCATCAAAATATCAGAAATAAAATGCCGGAAATAAAGCATCATTCAATTATCTGCTTTATAAGTCTGTTCTTTTCCGGAGCATCGGATCCCAATTCATAGGCACCCATTGCCTCCGCTGCTCCGGTTTCAATTTTTATGGAATCATTTCCCATAAGGGTGCAGAGCACATCCCCCTTGTTCACCTTGTCTCCGATTTTTTTGTTCAGTATTATTCCGGCTGTCATGTCGATCGCGTCATCTTTTCTGGCCCTGCCGGCACCTATATGCTGTGAGGCCAGGCCTATTGCCATGGCATCAAGTCCTGTTACCAGTCCGTCTCTGTCAGCCTTAACCTCCAGGATATGTCTGCCTTTTCCCAGAATCGTGTAATCTTCTGTTATGTGGGGATTTCCTCCCTGTCCGGCTACAAACTCCCTGAATTTTTCAAGGGCTTTGCCCTCTTCAACCAGGCTTACTGCCTTTGCATGGCCCTCCTCCATGGTGTTCGCGAATCCCCCCAGCATTATCATTCCTCCCGCCAGGGTCAGGGAAAGCTCTGTGATGTCAGCCGGACCTCTTCCCTTGAGCACATCCATTACCTCAATTACCTCCAGGGCGTTGCCCACTGCTCTTCCCAGAGGCTGATTCATGTCGGATATTACTGCCATGGTTTTCTTTCCGGCGGCATTTCCTATTTCCACCATCCATTCCGCCAGCTGCCGGGCATCCTCTTCACTTTTCATGAAGGCTCCCCGTCCGCACTTGACATCCAGGAGAATTGCGTCGGAACCAGCCGCCAGCTTTTTGCTCATTATGCTTGAGGTGATAAGGGCAAGGCTCTGGGTGGTTCCTGTAACATCACGAAGGGCATAGATTTTCTTGTCGGCAGGGGCAATCCGGCCTGTCTGCCCGATGACAGCTATTCCTCCGGTGTTTACTGAATTGATAAATTCCTCCCGTGTCATGGATGTTCTGAATCCCGGAATTGCTTCCATCTTGTCAACCGTTCCTCCGGTGAAGCCCAGACCTCTTCCGCTCATTTTAGCTATGGGAACTCCAGCCGCCGCAGCAATAGGTGCGGCTATCAGGGTGGTTTTGTCACCCACCCCGCCTGTGGAGTGCTTGTCCACTTTGATGCCCTTTATTCCCGAGAGATCCATTACCTCTCCCGAGTCTCTCATGATTTCGGTGAGTCTAACTGTTTCCTCCCGCGTCATTCCATTAAGGACTATTGCCATCAGAAGGGCTGACATCTGGTAGTCGGGAATCTCACCCCGGGTATAACCCATTACCATATATTCCAGCTCCTCCGGTGACAGTATTTTTCCGTCTTTCTTTTTTGTTATTATGTCAACTGCGTTCATTGTTGCCCATGCCTTTGCACTCATTCCCTTACCTACCTTTCCAGAGGGAGAGGTCTCCTTTTGGCTGTGTATTCCGTCACTTCAATCTTTATCATGTGGACTGCCGAGAGCATTTTCTCGGAGAAATCGTATTCCTGTCCCCTCTGGGTTTTCATGAGAATGTTCATTGCTCTCCTGCGCTCTTCGAAGCCCTGGAGTATTTCAGCCCTTCCCCTGCCCATTAATGAGGAATAGGACATTCCGTTCATACAGGGCTTCGGTCCGTCAAATGGTATCAGATCACACTCCAGCTCGAAGCAGCACCGAGGATTGTTTCTTATTACTTCTATCTTGTGTCCCTTCATGCCGCTGTGGAGATAGACTGTCAGCTTGCCATCCTCCATTTCATATCCGTAGTTCATTGGAACGATATAAGGGAAGCCATCATCCACAAGTCCCAGATGGAGTACCTGAGCCCTATCCAGTATACCCCTGATTTCTTCAATGTCGGTTATTTCCAGTTCACGTCTTGTCATGCCATACCTCTCGAATTTCAAATAATGTTTCACGAATATCAGATTATGTCTCACAAATTATATCATGAAAAAGCACTAAGCGTTCTGTTTGTCTGCAAAAAAAGAGCAGAGCCGGTCGCATTGGACCGGCCTTGCTGCTGTATCTTTATTCTTGTTCTTATTCGTAGTGCTGCTTAATCTTGATGTCCTTTGACATTTCATGATTAGGCTTTGCCTTCAACTCGCCGGGAACGATACATTCCTGAACAGGGCATACGTTCAGACACAGGTGACATCCTACGCAATTGTCCTCGTTGAGAATAGGCTTTCTCTTCTTCTCATCCCAGTCAATTGCCTGATGAGCTGCATCGTAGCATGAAATGTAGCAGCGTCCGCATCCGATACACTTCTTCTCGTCAAATCTTGGGAAGAGCTTGAAGCTTCTATCCAGTTCTTCAGCAGGAATAATGTTTGGCAGAGCACAGCCGATGAAATCGTCCAGCTTGTCATATCCCTTTTCTTCCATGAAGTGCATGAGACCTGATGCCATATCTTCTACGATTCTGTAGCCGTACTGCATGATAGCTGTAGTAACCTGAATGTTTCTGCAGCCGACAGCCAGGAATTCAGCAACGTCTCTCCAGGTTTCGATTCCGCCGATACCAGACAGCTCGTGTCCGTATCCGAAGTTCCACTTGCTTGCTTCAACCATCTTGCGAAGCTCAGCATCCTGCTGAACCTGTGTGCAGAATCTGAGAGCGATCGGCTTAACTGCCGCGCCGGAGTAACCTGAGATTGAGGACTTGCCGTTTACTACAGGCATACCGGTGTTGTTTTCGAAGTCAATATTTGTTACTGACTTGATTGTATTGATTGCTGAAACAGCAGCTGCACCGCCCTTGATGGCAGCTCTTGCGTGCTCTTCCATGTTCTTGCAGTTTGGAGTCATCTTGGCTACAAACGGAATGTGAGGAACTGTTTCGGATACTGCTCTTGAGTATGATTCAACCAGTTCATTGTTTGTACCAACGTCTGAACCCATGTCGTGTGAAGTCATCTGCGGACATGAGAAGTTTCCTTCTATAATCTTCGCACCGGCTTCATCAGCCATCTTTGCCAGCTTCTTCCATTCCTCTACTGTTGAACCCATGATGGATGCAACTGTAATGTGTTCAGGATAGTCTCTGCAAAGTCTGTAAATGTATTCAAAGTTCTGTTCTGTCGGCTTGTCGGAAATCTGTTCCATGTTCTTGAAGCCCAGCCATGGGAGACCTTCCTTGTTTGTCTGGTCAAATCTTGGTGAACATTCATCTGCTACGAAGATTCCGATTGTCTTGAAGAAGCATCCGCCCCATCCTGTTTCGTAGCACTTGGCTACCATGTCATAGTTTCCGCCTACCGGTGATGATGAAAGGAAGAACGGATTCAAGCAATCAACACCCAGATATTTTATTGATAAATCTTTCTTAACTGCCATCTTACTTCACTCCTTTCTTTTCAAGGTAAGCAATCATCGAAGCTGCCGCCTCCTTACCTTCTGCAACTGCTTCAACAACAGTCTTGCCACCGTTTACGATGTCTCCTGCCGCGAAGTACTTGCCGCCGGCTTTGCCGCCCTTCTTAACCTTGATTGTTCCCTTTTCGGTTACTTCAACAGGAGCAACGGCGCTCTGATCCTCTGCTGACTGACCTGTTGCAAATACCAGTGCGTCGGCGCTGAATTCAGCCTTGGCATTCTTATCATAGAAACCAACTGCTTCAACGCTCTTCATTACTGTCTTGGTTCCCTTAGCTGCTACAGGATAGAGACCTGTAGTGATTCCGATTCCCAGTGACAGTGCATAGTGGAATTCGTTAATGTTTGCCGGAGCTTCTTCGATGGTTCTTCTGTAAAGAATTCTTACATCCTTTGCTCCCAGCAGCTTAGCTGTTACAGCACAGTCAATTGCTACGTCTCCGCCGCCTACTACGATTACTCTTTCACCCGGATTGAAGTTCTTGGTGTTTGATCTTGCTTCCTTTAGATATTCAACTGCTGAGTAAACGCCCTTCAGTTCAGCGCCCTCCAGCTTAGGCAGCTTCGCATCCCAAAGTCCTGTTCCTACGAATACTGCATCGAATTCTTCCAGATCTTCAGCTGCTACTGCCTTGTTGAATACGAACTTTACGCCCAGGTTCTTAACCTGCTTGATGTCCCAGTCAACAACAGACTGCGGAAGTCTTGACGGGATGATTCCGTAAGTCAGCATTCCGCCGGCCTTAGCTTCTCTTTCGAAGATTGTAACCTTGTAGCCTGCCTTTGCAAGCTCAGCTGCGCATGCCAGGGATGCAGGTCCTGCACCAACGCATGCAACCTTGCCAGGCTTCTTTTCGCCTGCTTCGAGAGTCTTCATGCCGAAGAGCTTCTCCTGCTCGATGGCATATCTCTGGAGCTTGCCGATTTCAATCGGCTTGTCGATTCCGCATCTTGAGCATGCCTCTTCACAGAGGTTGTCATATGGGCATACTCTTGCACATGATCCGCCCAGGATGTTGTTTTCTCTGATTGTTTCAGCAGCACCCTTAACGTTTCTGAATCTAATTGATCTGATGAACTTGGCAGGATCGGTTCCTGCAGGGCAGCCCTTGCTGCACGGTGCATCGTGGCAGAGCAGACATCTTGCTGCTTCTTCCAGTGCAGTTCTGTGAGTAAATCCAGCTACAGCTTCTGTAGTGTATTTACCTTTCATAATCTTACTCAATGTTCTCTCCTCCTTATTAGATAGCAAACTGGCGGAAGGAAACCCTTCCGTCAGTCCTATTACGGCGTCTTGGTAATGTAGTCTCTATTAAAATTCAGGGGAAGCGTCGCACTTCAGAACAGCGTTCAGAGTTGCAGTTGCAGCTGCTGTGCAGTCTTCATCTGATACGTGTTCAGGTTCGCAGTGTGACAGACCGTCCTTAGTTCTTGAGAAGATCATTGTTGTTGGAATCATGTAAGCGCAGAACTGTGCGTCATGGCCGGCGCCTGACAGAATCTTCTGCCACTTAGCTCCCATTTCATCCATTGATTCTTCTACGAAGCCGATAAGTCTTGAGTCGAATGGAACAGGGTCTCTCTTCCACTGTTCTTCTACATCACATGTGCACTGCTGATAGATTTCTCCTGCCATTTCCTGGAGAATGGCCATGCACTTGTCGAGAATCTTCTGGTCAGGGTGTCTTACATCCAGTGAGAATTCTGCTTCGTCAGGAATGCAGGTGTGGATGCAAGGGTGAACATAGATTTCACCTGTTGTGAATACGAATTCATATTCGCTTTCTCCGCTTTCAAGGATTTCCTTGTTCAGTGCGTCATATCTTTCATGGAGCTTGCAGAGGAAGTCTGCTGCAGCATGAAGAGCGTCGTGTCTCTTAGCCATTGGGAATGTACCTGCATGAGCTGTGAATCCGTGGAATCTTACTCTGTAGTTGAACATGCCCATTACCAGCTGTACTGCTCCGATTTCGTTTCCGTTATCCTCGAGGATAGGTCCCTGTTCAAGGTGTGTTTCGAACATTGCACAGTACTTGTCAGGGCTGATTCTGTTAGCCTTGTCGCCTTTGTACTTTGATGCAGCCAGAGCTTCACCGAAGTTAGCATATGGGGAATCGTCCATTGGCTTTGATGCCATCATGTTATCATACATGAAGTTTGGCTTCAGATAATCAGGCAGATAGTCATAGCAGATGATTCCTGATACCATCATTGCAGGCGGATAAAGTGATCCTTCTTCGTTAGTCCAGATCATTGCTGTAATTGGATGCTTGTGCGGAATATTCTCTGCAACGATTGTCTCCAGAACTTCCATTCCTGTCATAACACCTTCGATGCCGTCGTAGTTTCCGCCGTTCTTTACTGAGTCGCAGTGTGAGCCCATTACGATTCTCTTGGCATTCGGATCTGAACCTTCGATTGTAGCATACAGACATGCACAGTCATCACATTCAATCTTAGCGCCGATAGCTGTCATTCTCTTAACAAACTCATCTCTTGCCTGGTGAGCAGCTTCCGACAGTGAATATCTTGTGATACCGCCATGTCCTGCATCGCCGAATTTTGAGAAAGTCTTAATCTTGTCTGACATTCTTTCTAAACTACACTTATACATAATTTTCACCCTCCTTTTTCTGATGAAATTATTATTCTTCTGCGTCCCATCCAGCCTCAAAAAACTGATGAAACCAGTTTCATACCTAGTTTTATTATATTCTTCTTTCAGAAAAAAACAAGAGTTTTTAGAAAATTAAAATGATAATTTTAACTTTTTTGCTGGACAAATGAATGTGCAAAGGCCGCAGCCTGTGCATTTAGACCTGTTGACTTTTATTGTATCTTTTTCTTTCCTTATGGCCCTGTACATGCATGCAGACATGCAAAGTTCGCAGTTTTCCCCGCAAGGAGTACCGTTTACCCGGCTTACCTGGGGCTGGAATTTCATTTCGTCAAAGGATTTAAGATTTTCCAGGGCCTTTCCTTTTATGTCAGATATGTTTTTCAGATTATGATTTTGCCCCCAAACTTCTAATTCTTGTACAATCTTGCGGATTGCCTCCTTGCCCTCCAGCATCACCGTCGTTCCCAGCTGGACGGCTGATGCACCAAGCATCATGTATTCCACTGCGTTCTCTGCAGTTCTTATGCCTCCCACTCCGCAGATTGGGATATCTGCGGTCTGGGCAATGGCTGCAACAGAAGCCAGCCCAAGAGGTCTGATGTATTCGCCGGAAATTCCCCCGTATGTGCTGAGGGAAGGAGTTGCTGTTTCAAGATCTACCCCAAGGATTCCCCTTACCGTGTTAATGGCTGTTACTCCTGCTGCTCCGGCAGCCTTTGCAGCCATGGCGACCTTTGATATGTTGGTGGTGTTCTGGGACAGCTTCACTATTACCGGAATTCTGACAGTTGATACCACTTCCTTTGTCATTTCAAATATTGTATCGGCGTGGGATGCCACCACCTCCAGGGACTCTGCTGCAGGATTCGATACGCTCAGCTCTATTGCATCGGCTCCGAATCTTTCCAGCTTGCTTGCAAGGTATGCCAGCTCTGAGGGTGTCTGGGCGGAGATGCTGGCTATTACTATCCCGCCTCCGGATTTGGCTATTGCCAGTTCCCTTTCCCATCCCTCTATCTGAATATCGCTGTACAGCCTGATATTCTGGGCACCCTTGCCGTCGCATGAAATATACGGACGGACATCCAGCGTCGTATCGCTGACTATGCTCTCGGTTACCACCGCTCCGGCTCCTGCCTGGAGGGACTCCTTCAGGCCCAGTCCGTCTCTGTTCCATGGTCCGGCTGCAACTATTATCGGATTTGGCATTTTCATTCCCAGAAAATCTGTTTTTAACATTTTCTTTATTTCTCCTTATGTATCAGAACATCTTGACGTATCAGAACATTTCTCCTATTCGTCCCTGGTGACCGCAGGATTTTCTCACCCTCAGCTTGGTCTGCAGCTCGATTTTTCTCGGCGGTCTTTTTTCGACATTGTCGTCTTCTTTCCTGCTGCTGTGTTTTTCTTCAATCAGGTCGAAGAGAACTCGCGCCCCGTAGATTCCCATCTTTCTGTAGGGAAGCTCCACCGTTGTTACCTTGGGTTCCATTAGCGCAGACATGCGATCGTTTCCAAATCCTGCCACGGCAATATCTTCCGGAACCCTGAGCCCTGTTTCCTTAATGGCATCAATTGCTCCGTAGGCTATTTCGTCGCTTGAGGCGAACACCGCATCCGGACGCTTCGGCAGTTTTCCTATCATTTTTTTCATGCCTATGTACCCGCCTTCAATGCTGTTTTCCACATTCATTATCAGCTTCTCGTCTACCCTTCTGCCGTTTGCCTTCAGTATGTTTTTGTAACCCTGCAGCATTGAATCCATTTCCGGTTCCGGGTCGCTTCCCACCAGCATGGCGATGTTCTCGTGACCGCACTCCACCAGATGCGCAGTCATTTCCGCCGCACCTGCTCTGCAGTCCACGTTTACCGAATCCCAGTTGTCCCTGGTTTTGCATTCCCCTATGAGAATCGCCGGAACTTTCTTCGTTTCAATCCATTGGGCATACTCCTCGTCCATACTTGAAAAGAGCAGAATCAGTCCGTCAACCTTTCTCATTATCAGCTGATCTATATATTCCTTCTCCATCTGGGGGTCATTTTCCATGCTGCAGATGAAGGTTATGTATCCCTTCTGTCGGGCAACCTCCTCCACGCCGTTTGCAACCTCCATGTATGTACTGTTCAGGTTGTAGGGGATAAGCAGACCGATGGTTTTCGTTCTGTTAAAATTAAGTCCCCGGGCAAACCAGTTGGGGGTATACTCCTCTTCTTCAATTGTTTTAAGTATTCTTTCTCTGGTGGCCTCCGCTACGCTTTCCGGATGGTTCAGCACTCTTGATACTGTTGCCACGGACACGCCGGCGGCCTTCGCTATCTGTTTAATATTCATATCTTCACCGGTAGAATTCAGTTATTTCGGTAATTGTCTATCTCAATCTTTTTTCGTTATCGCTTCTTGCGCTTCAGGGAAAGAAACACCCCTGCGAAACACATCGCTGCGAATACGATGAAGGAGACATTGATGACAGAAACCAGATTGTCCTTGCCTGCCGCCTCCAGCTGCATTCCCGGAAGCATCAGAGTTACGATTATGGTTACGATTACCATGCTTAATGTCTGTCCGATGGAGCGCATGGTGTTTACTACGGAGTTCGCGGCTCCATAGTCCTTCTTCTCAACACAGGACAGAATGGCATTGGTATTAGGCGATGAGAACAGAGCCATGCCCACACCTGTTATCATCAGCGCCGCTATTATGTACGGAAGAGATGTATCGGCACTTACGAATACAAACATCAGAGTTCCCACGCCGCAGCAGGCCATTCCGCCGGATGATAGCTTAAAAGGTGAATACCTGTCCGAGAGCTTTCCCATTTTCGGGGTGAGTACTGCCATTACAACAGGCTGCGCAATGAGAATAAGTCCTGCAGTCTGAGATGAATACCCCATTGCCACCTGAAGGTAGATCGAAGTCAGGTAACCCATGGCGAAGGTGGCAGCATAATTCAGCATGGCAGACACATTGGAAAGAGCATATCCGATGTTCTCCCTGAAGAGATGCACATTCAGAATCGGATCCGAGACTCTGGAGGCATATACAACGAAAACACCTCCCATTGCCAGACCTGCAAAGGCTGTCGCAACGGGAATCGCACCTGCCTCAATCTTAGAAAGCCCCAGCATGAACATGACAATAAAAACAACAAAGAGTGCGCTTCCCCGATAATCCATTTTCACGAGTCCTTTGAGCTGAGATGTCTCCCGAGGAATGCCCGGTATGGCGGTGACAACTGCAATGGCAGTAAGGATTCCCGCAAAAACAAAAATCCATCGCCATCCGAGATTGTGAGTAATCACTCCGCCAATCACCGGCCCTAGGGAAAGCCCTGCATATACTCCACCCACCGCCATTCCGAGAGCCTTGCCCCTCATGGCCGGAGGATAAGTGCCAATAAGAATAGGCACGTTACAGGACAGCACCATGGCCCCGCCGATGCCCTGAACTATTCTGGATGCCAGGAGCATGGGAAACCCGAAGGCAGAAACGGAGATAATGCATCCGCCGATAAAAATGCATCCCCCTGTAACAAGCACCGTTTTGCGGCATGTGATATCCGAAAGCCTGCCGAAGGGAACGCTTAACGCTGCAATTGTCAGCATGTATCCCGTAACCATCCATCCTACTGTGGAAGCATCAACATCAAATTCTTCCCCAATCATGGGTATCGAAAGGTTCATTGCACTTCCCGTAAGGGACATTGTAAAAGCGGTCAAAAGGACAACGATAATCGCTGCCCTTCTTGTTTTCTTTATATTTGTGTTAACTAATGTTTTATCTTCAATTCTGTCAGTCATCGCCTATTCCCTTCATAGCCTGTTTCCGTCACAACCGGCTTCATGCACAACCGGCTTCCTTCACCTGAGGTATCATTCCTGTTCAGATACTATTCTTCCCTGCAGGCTGAACGTATTGGAGGCCGTAATCTCCACATCAACCATACTTCCAATAAGCTCCTCAGGCCCCTCAAAGTCAACAAGCTTGAACTCCTCGGTTCTGCCGTTGAGAATTCCGCTGGACTTCTTATCAGGTCCGTCCACAAGAACTCTGCATACCCTACCCACAAAGGCGGCATTTCTGGCCTTGCTGCCCCGGTTCATAACCTCCACCAGTCGGTTGAACCGTTCGTGCTTCACATCCTCGGGAATCTGATTCTCGTAATCCGCCGCCGGAGTTCCCCTTCTCGGTGAGTACAGGAAGGTAAAGGCGGAATCATACTGAATCTCCTCTGCCAGAGACAGGGTTTCACAGAAATCCTCCTCGGTCTCCCCCGGGAATCCGACAATAATGTCGGTGCTTATTGCAATTCCCGGCACTGCCTCCCGGAGTTTTCTCACAAGCTCAAGGTACTGCTCCCGTGTGTACTTCCTGTTCATCCGCCTGAGAACACTGCTGCTGCCTGCCTGCACCGGCAGGTGAATGTAATTGCAGAGTTTATCGCATTCTGCAAAGGCAGCAATGAGCTTGTCAGAGAGATCCTTTGGGTGGGATGTCATGAATCTTATCCTCTCAAGGCCCTCCACCTCATTCAAAGCATATATCAAATCCGCGAAATCCCATTCATTTCCCGAATCAGCCGACACTCCCCTGTAGGAATTCACATTCTGCCCCAGGAGAGTAACCTCCTTAACTCCATCGGCGGCAAGAGCCTTAACCTCAGCGATTATGTCCTCCGGTCTTCTGCTCTTCTCCCTGCCCCTTGTATATGGAACGATGCAGTAGGTACAGAAATTGTTGCAGCCGTACATGATGTTCACAAAGCTCTTGTGACCGAAGAGTCTCTTGGCAGGAAGCCCCTCGACTATCCTGTCGCTGTCCCGGTACACCCGGTCAACTCTGAATTCCCTGGAGGACCTGATCTGATTGACAGTCCAGTCTTCCCCTGTGCTGCGCCTTTGGAACATCTCCTCAAGCATGTCGGGAAACTCGTGAATGTTGTGGGTACCGAAAATCACATCAACCCAAGGGTAGCTCTGCCTCAGTTTTTTTGTTATGTGTTCCTGCTGCATCATGCAGCCGCATACGCACACGGTAAAATTCGGATTAGCAAGCTTGATCTTTTTTAGCTGTCCCAGGGTTCCGAAGAAACGCTTGTCGGCATTTTCCCTGATGCTGCAGGTATTGATAATCACGATGTCGGTGTTTCTCATGTCTTCACCGGCAGCTTCAGTGTATCCCCGCTGGGTGAGCATTCCCGAAATCACTTCCGAATCGTGCTCATTCATCTGACATCCGAAGGTTATTATCTTGTAGCTTCTGCTGTTCATTATTGATTAATCGATCCTTTATTATTAAACTCAGTCCTTTTCAGGGCGGCGCTGTCTGCCCATGAGGGCCTCCACAGCGTCGGCTGCTCTGATATTTCCCTTTGTTACATTGTAGATTGCATCGGTAATAGGCATTTCCACCTGTGCAATTTTAGCCAGCTCATAAGCGGCCTCAGCTGTAAACATGCCCTCAACAACCATTCCAACCTTCTTCACTGCTTCCTCAGGAGACATTCCCTCTCCAATCATGATTCCGCAGCGACGGTTTCTCGAGTGCATGCTGGTGCAGGTTACGATAAGATCTCCCGTTCCCGTAAGTCCGGCAAAGGTTTCAGGTTTTGCACCGAGCTTTATTCCCAGTCTGGTAATCTCCGCAAGACCTCTCGTCATGAGAGCCGCCTTGGCGTTGTCTCCGAAGCCCATTCCGTCTGATATTCCCGCACCCAGAGCGATAATGTTCTTAAGGGCTCCTCCAAGCTCAACCCCAACCACATCGTCTGTTGTGTAGACTCTGAATCTGTCGGTCATGAAGAGATCCTGTATTTCCTCTGCTGCCTTGAGGTTTCTTGAAGCCGTGGCAACTGTTGTAGGCTGTCTCCTGCCAACCTCCTCAGCGTGGGACGGTCCTGAGAGAACCACATATCTGTCCATCTTCTCAGGGGTTCCCATTTCCTCAAAAACCTCCGCTGCTATTTCGGACATTCTCTTGTGGGTTCCCTTCTCAATTCCCTTGGCAACATTGATGAAATACGCGTCCTCAGGAAGGTATTCCAGCGCTGCCTTAAGGGCGCTTCTGAAGTGCTGCGCCGGTGCGGAGAAAAGAACCACATCTGCACCTCTGCAGGCTTCCTCATTTGAGTAAACGATACGAATGTTGTCACTGAGCTGAACTCCCGGCAGATAGTCCACGTTCTCCCTGTACTTCTCCATGGATTTCAGATGCTTCTCATCCACATCGTATATGTTTATTCTGTTTCCCTTGTCTGCAATTACTGTTGCCAGAGCTGTACCCCAGCTTCCTGCTCCAATAACACCTACTGTTTTCATAATTTCCTCCATGCTGATGCTAATCTCTTTGCGAATCAGTTTTATTTTTCTTGTCAAATATGCTCATTACCGGTTCTTCACCGTGAATCAGTCTTACGATGTTTGCCCTGTGCTTAAGCACTACAATCACTCCAATAACCAGCGCCTCCGGGAAAAACAAAGGCTCCATAACCAGTGAAATCGCTGGGAGGAAAATGCCCCCTGCAATTGAGCCCACCGACATGCGCTTTGTGGCAAAAACGAAAATTGCCACAACAATCAGGCAAATCAGTGCCATCAGCGGATTTATTGCCAGTATGGCTCCAAATACGGTGGCCACACCCTTGCCGCCTTTGAATCTGTATATTACTGGCCATATGTGTCCCAGCACCACCATCAGGCCGCAGCAGGCCATTCCGAATTCACCCATGAACAGACCGCCTAGAAGTGCCGCTGCTAAGCCCTTCAGAATATCCACAACCATGGTGATGGCTCCGGCTTTTTTTCCCATTACTCTCAGGGCGTTAGTGGTTCCTGCGTTTCCGCTGCCCTCTTCTTTTATGTTAAGCCCCTGTCTCTTGGCGAGAATTGTCGAGGGGGAAAGGTTGCCGATAAAATATGCAGCCAGACACAGTACCGCCAGAAGTGCAATCGCCGGCCCCGGACTCAGCTGAATATCCTTAAGTATTCCCGATCCCAGATATATTGCTGTTGGGCCGTCAGCTCCTCCAATTATTCCCATTAGAATTCCTCCTCCTTTTCTCCTTTTTCTCTAAAGACGAATTTCAGCGATGTTCCCTCAAAACCAAAGGCCTCCCTGATCTGATTCTCTAGATATCTTGAATAGGAGAAATGCATCAGCGGTCTCGAGTTTATTTTGAAAGAGAATAGAGGCGGTTTCACACCAACCTGGGTCACATAGTATATCTTCAGTCTCTTTCCCTTGTCCGATGGCGGCTGCTTCATCATGGTGGCATCGGTGATTATGGTGTTCAGCTTGCCCGTGGGCACCCTCATGGCCCTGTTTTCGGCAACATATTTAGCCATGTCTATCACCTGGCTTACCCGCTGTCCCGTCAGGGCTGAAATGAAAATGCTTGGAGCATAGGACATGAAGCCCAGCTCCCGGGCAATGTCAGCCTTGAAATCACGCATGGTGTTTGTTTCCTTTTCCACAAGGTCCCATTTGTTTACAACCACGATTATTCCCTTGCCCGCCTCATGGGCAATTCCTGCGATTTTCTTGTCCTGCTCAGTGACACCCTCAGTGGCGTCAATCATGAGCATGCACACATCACACCGTTCAATGGCGGCAACGGCACGGATTACACTGAACTTTTCTATGTCCTCGTTTACCTTGCTTTTGCGCCTTATGCCTGCAGTATCGATGAGTGTGTACTTCTCTCCGTCATGGACGAATGGTGTATCGATTGAATCCCTTGTTGTGCCTGCTATCGGGGATACGATTACGCGATTCTCACCCAGCAGTCGGTTAATAAGGGATGACTTGCCCACGTTCGGCTTGCCTATCATGGCGATTTTTATTGTATCATCCTCCTCTGTTCCCGCTCCCTCCGGGAAGCTGGCTATTATCTCATCCAGCAGATCACCCAGATTCAGCATGTTTGCAGAGGAAATGGGAATAGGCTCTCCCAGACCCAGCTCATAGAAATCATAAAAATCCACAGGCAGCTCCGGCTTGTCCATCTTGTTTACAGCCAGAACTACCTTCTTGCCTGTCTTCATGAGCATTTCCCCCACCTCTCTGTCAGCGGAGGTAAGGCCTTCTTTGCCGTCAACCATAAACAGAATTACATCGGAGGTATCCATTGCCATCTCCGCCTGCTCCCTCATCTGGGACAGGATGATATCCTTGCTGTCAGGTTCGATTCCCCCTGTGTCAATCAGGGCGAAGTGAACGCCCAGCCACTCAGCCTCGGCGTATATTCTATCACGGGTAACCCCGGGCGTATCCTCAACTATTGACACGCGCCTTCCCACTACTTTATTGAAAAATGTCGATTTGCCCACGTTTGGGCGGCCCACTACGGCCACAAGAGGTAAACTCATAAATCTTCCTTGTCTTCCTGCTCCATTACTCGGCTGCTGCCAGCCTTACTCAGCGAATATTCCATTAGCGAAATCCATCGGATCAAACTCCTTGAGGTCATCAATTCCTTCTCCAAGTCCCACGAATTTAACAGGCATGTCAAACTCGTCGGCAATTGTAATCACGATGCCTCCCTTGGCTGTTCCGTCAAGCTTGGTGAGAACGATTCCCGTTATCGACGCAACCTCACCGAACTCCTCAACCTGTGACACCGCATTCTTTCCAGTTGTGGCATCAAGAACGAGAAGGTTTTCTCTGGCGGCCTCCGGCCACTCTCTGGAGATGACCTTGTTCATCTTGTTCAGCTCGTCCATGAGATTCTTCTTGTTCTGCAGTCTTCCGGCGGTGTCGCATATGAGCACATCCATGCCCTTTGCCTTGGCGGACTGAATGGCATCGTATATCACCGCTGAAGGGTCTGCCCCCTCTCCGTGACGCACTACGTTAACTCCCACTCTGTCTCCCCAGATTGACAGCTGCTCTCCCGCTGCTGCTCTGAAGGTGTCTGCCGCCGCCAGCATGACCTTGCGGCCCTCACCCTTGAGCTTGTGGGCAATCTTGCCGATTGAGGTGGTTTTGCCGCCGCCGTTTATTCCTATCATCAGGATAACCAGAGGGCTTTCCTCCGTCAGCTTCTGTGCCTCACCCTTGTTGATGGTATCGGCGATGATTTTCCCAAGTCTTATCTTTATTACTTCCGGTTTTGTCAGGTTGTTGGATTTCACCTCATTTCTGAGGGTTTCAACTATTTTCATGGTTGTTTCCATGCCGATATCCGATGTGATAAGTATTTCCTCAAGTTCCTCGAAGAACTCCTCGTCAATTGAGGGATTCATCATGATCGCATCGGTTATTCTCTCGGCCATTCGCCCGAAAAAGCCCTTTTTCTTCTCAAACATTTCTACTCCTGCACATAATTACGTTAAACAATTCATTATCAGCTTCCTCTGCCTTTGCACGATCAGCCGTTGTAGGGACTGAGATCGTCCTCAAGGGACAGTGAGAGAACCTTGGAGATTCCCTTCTCCGGCATTGTCACGCCGTAAAGCACATCCGCATGCTCCATTGTTGCCTTCTGGTGGGTAACAAGTGTGAACTGAACATTGTCGAATTTCCTGAGGCAGTGAATAAACTTGTCGATGTTGGCATCGTCAAGAGCCGCCTCAACCTCGTCCAGAATGCAGAAGGGCGTCGGCTTCGCCTGAAGCACCGCAAACATCAGGGCAATGGCAGTCAGGGTCTTCTCGCCGCCGGAAAGAAGGTTGATGTTCTGCAACTTCTTTCCCGGAGGCTGTGCCACAATATCGATGTTTGATTCCAGAGGATTGTTTTCATCCGACAGCCGCAGCTCCGCATGACCTCCTCCGAACAGCTCCTTGAACTGCTTCTCGAAGTTTATCACAATCCTGTCAAAGCTTTCCCTGAATCTGGTTTTTATTGTCTTGTCCATTTCGGAGATTATCCTGTTCAGGTCATCCATGGCCTTCTGAACATCCTCCCGTTCACCGGTAAGGAACTCATACCTTTCCTTTACAACCTGATACTCCTCAATGGCTCCCACATTCACTTCTCCAAGCTCTCTTATGCGGTTCCTGATCTGCCTGTTTTCCTTAACAGCTCTTGAAAGGGCGAAATCCTCCGCCTTGAATTCCATTGCCTGAATATATGAAACCTCGAAATCCTCCCACAGCTTCTCCTTGAAGGACTCAAGCTGAGTTTCATTTTTGGCCCTTCGCACATCAAGATCGTATTTCTGATCCTGCAGAACCTGAATCTTTCTGTTCAGCTCCTCACGGGCGGCGTTCATTTCGGATATTTCCCCGGCAAGTGCCGCCTTTTCTCCGGATACCTCCTCCAGCCGCTGTTCAGCCTCCGCCTTGACAGCCTCCTGACGGCTTATTATTCCGTCAATTCCCGTGCTGCCCTCAGTAAGCTCGCGCTTCTCGGCTTCCATGCTCTCAAGCTGCTGCCGGCGGCGGGCGATATCCCCTTCGATATCGGAGAGTTCTCTGTTAATTCTCTCCATCATTTCCTCCGCATGGGATTTCTGCTCCTGAGCGGCCGTTACGGTAATTCTCGCAGCGGTAATCTCCTCGCTGAGGCTGTTGAATTCTCCCTTTCTCTCCTCATGGAGTGAAAGCTTCTCATTGCAAAGGCTCTCCGCCTCTTTTATTGCAGCCTCCTTCTCGGCTATGGATTTGCGTATTTCCCCGATCATTCTCATGGAGTTCTCCTGCTCGCGACTGATGCTTTCAAGCTCCCTGTTGACCTTGTCACCGCTGTTTTTCAGGTCAGCCAGGACATTCTCAGCCATGCTGATCTCATTTTCCTTCATGAGAAGAGCGTGTTCCCCTGCTCTGATTGATTCCTCCAACCGGGAGGCTTTATCTGTCAGGCTTCCGATTTCCTCCCTCACCTTCTCTAATTTCTCAAGGGCTCTGCTCTGTTTCCTGTTCAGGTCTTCTATCTCTCTGCCCAGCTGGTTTATTTCCGCCCTTCTGTCCAGAATGTTTCCTGTCTTGTTTTTGAATTTTCCCCCTGTGATGGCACCTCGTTCATTTATTATCTCTCCATCAAGGGTAACCACCAGTATTCCCCTGTACTTGCGGGAAATTCTTATTGCCGACTCCATGCTGTCCACCAGCACAACTCTGCCCAGAAGGTAACTGATGATGCTGTCGTATTTGGAATCGCAGCTGATGCATTCAGGGCCGAAGCCCAGCACTCCCTTTTCATTTTTTATTCCCGCATCAGGTGTTTCCCTGCCCCTGATCGATGTGAGAGGTAGGAATGTCATTCTTCCTGCCCTGTTCTCCTTTAGGGATACTATGGCCCTTCTGGCGCTGTCCTCGTCATCGCACACGATGTTCTGCAGGGAGTTTCCCAAAGCCGTTTCCATTGCTGTCTCATAGCCCTCAGGAACCCTTATCAGTTCCGCAACAACACCGTGGATTCCCGGCAGTCCCGATTTCATTACATGCTTAACTGCATGGTTGTATCCCTCGTAGTTGTTTTCCAGCTCCTCTATTGTCTTCTTTCTGGCAGTCATCCTGCCAAGGGACAGCTTCAGCTCCTCCAGCTGAATCGCCAGCTCCTTTTCCTCCCGTCTACGGGTTTCCATGGTCTGCTTCAGCCTGAGGGCCTCTTCCCTGCCGGCTTCCATTTCCTCAGCCAGCCGGTCTCTCTCTCCTCTTGCCCCATTGAGACTGTCAAGAGTTTCTCTGTTGCTGTCTTCTCCGGCATCTCTCTCCCTTGTAAGCGTCTCCTGTCTTTTTCTGAGAGTTTCCCGGAGCATCTCCATGCTGCTGATCTCCGATTTGCCGGCAGTTATCTCGGTGGATAATCTGAAAATGCTGTTTCTGAAGTTATCCGCCTCCTCTGCCAGCCGGGTCATTATTCCCGTTAATCCGTTATATTCCTCCACCTTCTCCTGAAGTTTAAGGTCCGCCTCTCTGGCACGCTCATCCAGCTCAGCCTTCTGCTTCATGAACTCCTCTGAGTTCTCAAGCTCCCTTTCCCTCTTCTCGAGAAGCTGTGTGATTTCCTGATTGATTCTTTCAGTGTTGCTCTCTATGGCTGACAGCCTCTCCCTGTCAACCTCCCCCTTGTTCACAGCCCTGTTAAGCAGGTCTATGGCCTCTATCAGCTTTTCCCTCGCCTCAACGGAAACCGCCTCAAGGGCTTCACTTCTTGTGCCTGCCTCGCCTATTGACACATCCAGCCGGTTTTTCTCAGCCTTCAGATTATCCAGGCTTGCCGTTATGTTCTCAAGATCCTCCCGGGCATAGGCCTGCTTGTTTTCAAGGCTCTCAACATTTTTGAGAATGATGTTGATTTCCAGTTTCTTGTTCTTTTCCTTCAGCTCAAGATACTCTCCTGCCTTGATGCTGTCCTCCCGGAGCCCGTCTATCCTGCCCTCAATTTCCCCGATAATGTCCTGAACTCTGGCCATGTTCTGGGTTGTTGAAGCCAGCTTCCTCTCGGCTTCGGACTTCTTCGTTCTGTAGGCGACGATACCTGCCGCCTCCTCAAAGATTTCCCGTCTTGATTCTGTTTTGTTGCTTATTATATCCGCTATCTTGCCCTGCCCGATAATGGAGTATCCATCCACTCCGATGCCGGTATCCATTATCAGTTCTCTAATATCCCTCAGTCTGCACTGATTGCCGTTAATATGGTATTCGCTTTCCCCTGAACGGTACATGCGTCTTGTGATGGCAACCTCCTTGTAATCAATGGGCAGACTCTCATCGCTGTTATCGATTACAAGGGTGACTTCTGCCATTCCCCTTGACTTTCTGGTGTCGGTGCCGTTAAATATGACCTCCTCCATCTTGCCGCCTCTTAGCATCTTGGGACTCTGTTCTCCCAAAACCCATCTGATGGCGTCGGAGATGTTGCTCTTGCCGCTTCCGTTAGGTCCCACAATACCCGTCAGGCCCTCATTGAATTCAATTGTAATGGGTTCGGCAAATGACTTGAACCCGTGCATTTCAATCTTCTTAAATAACATCTTCTTTCCTCATCAGTGCGTCCTTTGCCGCATTCTGCTGGGCCTGTTTCTTGCTTTTGCCCCTTCCCTGGGACAGGGTTTTGCCGCAAACCTCAAGTCTCACCATGAAAACCTTGTCGTGATCCGGTCCCGTCTGTCCCGCATCCACATAGCGTATCCGGCTGATGTTGATTCCCCGGGCCTGAAGCTCCTCCTGAAGAGCCGTCTTGTAGTCGGTAATCAGGAAATGACCCTTCTCCGCATCCTTCAGCGCTCCCCGGAACATCTGCAAAACCAGGCTCCTGGTCTTTTCGAAGCCCCCGTCCATGTATACTGCACCTATAACAGCCTCCATGGCATCTGCCAGTATTGAATCCCTGTTTCTGCCTCCTGTTTTCTCCTCTCCGTATCCCAGCCTCAGGTTTGCTCCCAGATCGATTTCCCTGGCTCTGTCCACCAGTGACCTCTCGCATACCAGCGACGCCCTTGCCTTTGAAAGAAATCCCTCCTCGCTTTCGGGAAACATTCTGAACAGGGCCTCCCCGATAATCGCGTCGAGAAAAGCATCCCCCAGGTATTCAAGTCTCTCGTTATGACCTTCATCCTGCCCCTTTTCCTTCGAATAGGAGCTGTGGGTCAGAGCCGTTTCCAGCAGGCTTCTGTCCCTGAACTCATATCCAATTTTTTTCTCAATGTCTGTCATGAGATTATTCTTCCTCAATCTCTATATACTCTTCAACCTTAAGCATTTCTTCTTTGATTATGTCAACCACGTTCTCCTCAGCATAAGGAATTCCCCTCTTGATTGCGCTGGCAACAGCCTTGGCAGTTGAGGAGCCGTGCATCTTGATTACAGGCATGGTAACACCCAGCACAGGTGCTCCGCCGTATTCCTCGTAGTCGAATTCATCCTTGAGAGCCATCAGATTCGATTTCACCAGAGCGCCGCCTATCATGCTCTTTATTCCGGATTTCAGCGCCTGCTTCACCCTCTTGAACACGCTCATGGCAACTCCCTCTGTCAGCTTCAGGATAACATTTCCCGTGAAACCGTCACAGACGATTACATCGCAGGCACCCTTGGGAACATCTCTTCCCTCCACATTGCCTACGAAATTCAGGTGTGATTCCTTCAGCATCTGGAAGGCATCCTTTGTAACGCTTGTACCCTTGCCTTCCTCAGTTCCCAGATTCACAAGGCCAACCTCAGGGTTTTCTCTTCCCCATACCTTATCTACAAATATGCTTCCCATGAGGGCATACTCCAGCAGGTTCTTCGCCTTTGATTCTGAGCTGGCTCCCGCATCCACCAGAAGTCCCGGCTCTCCGCCGTTAATGTTAGGGTATATGCTTGCCAGGGCAGGTCTGTCGATTCCACGGATTCTTCCCAGAATCAGTCTGGCTCCAACCACCAGAGCGCCGGTATTGCCTGCGGAAACGAACATGTCTCCCCGTCCGTCCCGGAGCATGGAAAGACCCACCACCAGGGATGAATCCTTCTTCCTTCTGATTGCCTTCACCGGGCTGTCCTCCATGGTGATAACCTCTTCCGCAGGTTCAATCAGAATTCTGTTTCCTGAATACTTGTTTCTCTCAAGCTCTTTCTTAATGGCCTCCGGCTTGCCCACAATTATTATCTCGTGATCGATTTCAGCGGCTGCCTGTACTGCACCCTTTACTATTTCCTCAGGGGCGTTGTCTCCGCCCATTCCGTCCAGTATGATTCTCAAAACCGATGCCTCCTATTTAACAATCTCTTTGAATTCAGCTGTGCGGGCGGCTATGTCAGGCGCCTTGAAAACTGCTGAACCTGCAACAACTATTTCAACGCCGGCATCAATTATCTCCCGGACATTGTCCAGAGTGGCGCCGCCGTCAATTTCTATTTCAAAATCAAGTCCCCTGTCTATCTTGATATCCCTCAGCTTCCGGGCCTTCTCAAGAACCGACGGAATGAATTTCTGGCCTCCGAAGCCGGGGTTTACCGACATGAGGAGAACCATATCCACATCCTCCAGAATGTAGTCCAGCACCGAAGGGGATGTTGCGGGATTTATGGATACCCCCGCCTTTATTCCCAGGGATTTTATATGCTGAACAGTTCTGTTCAGATGGGTGCATGCCTCCTGATGAACTGTTATGTATTCCGTCTGAGGTGTTACGAAATCCTCAAGATATGCATCGGGATTCTCTATCATAAGGTGAACATCAAAGGGTAGTCCCGTCCTGCCTGTGAGGCACTTCATTACAGGTGCCCCGAAGGATATGTTCGGCACGAAGTGTCCGTCCATAACGTCCACATGAACCAGATCCGCTCCTCCTCTTTCAATCTGTGCAACCTCCTCTGCCAGCCTTCCGAAGTCGGCAGAGAGTATTGACGGTGCAAGCTTTCTCATTTTCTTAATTCCTCCATCTGAACTCTGTATGATTCATATCTGTGTCTGTTTATTTCGCCTCTTTCCAG
>JALFKB010000120.1 GCA_022775805.1 Clostridiales bacterium | reverse complement strand
CCCAGCTCCCCCTCCACCTTTTTCAGGTATGAGGACAGAGCCGGCTGTGATATTCCCAGCTGATCAGCTGCAACTGAAATGCTCTTTGCCTGAGCAATTTTCTTTATGTAGTTGGATGTCTCATTCCGCTTGTTATTCATGCATATATATTACTACATATTCTATTTAATGCAAATGCCAATTAGCTCGATTTCATTACATAAACCAATATTGACTCGTTAAGAATTACCAATATTTGCTCGTTAAAAACTAAATTGTAGAGAACGCAGGCCAGTGTTCAACCATCACCCAGCCCGCCAGGGACATGAGGAGTATAACCATCACGGTGATTCCCACGCCCTTCTTGAGCATGAACTTCGGCTCCAGACCGTAGCCCACAGGAATAGCACGAATCGACGTAGGAAGCATGTATGAAATGTTTACACCAATAGTCGCTATATAAATGTAAGGAATCGGATTCAGACCGATGCCCTGAACAATGCTGATAACAATAGGCATTGCAACTGCTGCCGTTGCCGTGTTGGATGTCATGTCCGACATAAGCAGAGTAACCGTCACTATAATAAGAATAGTGAAGAAACCGCCGGTGAGATTCATTGAGGCCATGGCCGTGCCTATGGCAGCAGCAGCTCCGGACTCGTTGATCAGAGTTCCCGCAGCAAGACCTCCTGCAAAAATATACAGAAGATCCCAGATGACCTTTCTCTCCGCAGACTTCCATGTGATAAGCCTGCTTCCGTCTCTTCTCATCACCACGAAGGACAGCACCGCACAGGCAATGAATACATATGCCGGCTTCAGTCCCGGCAGAGCCTCCTGGTAGAACTGACGTGTAAAAGCCAGAACCGTAGCAGTCATAAACAGACCGAGAGCCCACTTTTCCTCGTAGCTCATTTTTCCCATCTGCCTGTACTGTTCAACAAAATACTCCTTGGACCCGCCAAGGGAATCCTCCTTTTTCACGCAAAGGCAGAGATAAATCAGATTGCTCGCCACCAGCAGAATCATAAGCGGCAGGAAGCGGACAACCCAGTGCCAGTATATGAACTCCTGACCTGTAACCTGCTGGAGATACTCAACTGTAACGAGATTCATGGCTCCCCCAAGAGGTGACGCCAGTCCTCCAACACCTGCACCGTATGCCACAGTCATGAGAATCATTGAGCCTGTCCTGCTTTTGCCTATCTCGCTTATTCCTATGTACTTCAGCATGGAAACAGCAATAGGAGTGATGGCGGCACATACAACCGCATTAGGCAGCACCGCAGACAGTATTGTTGTCAGAATGAACCAGAACACAAGCTGGCTCCTGAGGTTGCTGCCAATGAGCATCAGGAACATGGAGGCGATTCTCTTGTCCAGCCCGGTAACCTCCCAGGAAGCTGTAATAATGGAAGCTCCCAGCAAAAGCAGGATAATCTCATCTGCATAATTGGAGATAACCAGCTTCATGTCTGCCATTTGAAAAATGGCGTTAAGAACGAGAGGCATGAATCCGGTAACTGCGAAATCAACCGGTCCGGTAATCCACCAGTACGCCATCCAGGCGATGGTGCCTATGGCTCCCCTGGAAGCTGCCGTATCAAAAAAAGCATCCGGCAGGAAAAGATAGCAGATAGCGAAGAGTGCCGGTCCGACCAGCAGATGCATTGTGCGTGTTTTAGCGTTCATAACGACTCCTTATTATTTAAATTTATTTATAATTTTATAAGTAAAAAATTATGCCTTTACTATTCTAATCAGCTATGCTACATTTGTAAAGGAAAATATGAATATAAAATACAAATTATATTTGAACACAAGGAGATTAAAATGTTTTACCCTTCAATCGTTGAAAATCTGGCACGGAATGCAATGAAGAACCCGGACAGGCTCTGTCTGGCAGATGAAAATATGGCCCTCACCTACAAGCAGGTCTGGGACGCAGTTGCCGGGCTTGCCATGGAGCTTGACAGGAGAGGTGTTTCAAGGGAAAAGTGCGTAGTCGTTGAATGCGATCAGAGCGTTAACTACATGATCTGGGAATTTGCCACTCAGCTTCTCAAGGGAATCTTCGTTCCCCTGGAAAAGAATGCGGCTATTCCGAGAATACTTGAGATAACCGGTGAGACAGATGCCGTTCTCCACGTGTCATACAGGCAGATACCTGAGCTTGGAGACCTGCCCCACATGGACATTAAAGAGGCCACTGCCTTTGCACTTGGCTGCGAGAGAGACGGGGTGTTCCACGGATCGATAGATGATCTGGAGGTGGTGGATTTCCCTAAAGCCGAGGATGTTTCCGAAATACTCTTTTCCACGGGTACGACGGGCAAAAGCAAGGGAATCGTTCTCACCCACGGCAATGATGTGGCAATCGCCGAGAATGTGTGCTTTGGAGTCAAGATGAAACCGGATAACGTGGAAATGATTCCGATGCCCACATCCCATTCCCACGGTCTGAGAAGGACCTATGCCAATATGGCCAACGGAAGCACGGTAATCTTCGTGGACAACCTGATGCTTCTGAAGAAGGTCTTCGCAATGATGGATGAATACAAGGTTACTTCCATGGACCTTTCACCAAGCATGCTCGGTATCATCTTCAAGCTCAGCAAGGACAGACTGGGAAACTATGCTGATGTTATGGATTATATCCAGCTGGGTTCCGCACCGCTTTCAGAGGAGGACAAGAACCACCTCAGCAGAATTCTGCCGAAGACAAGGCTTTACAATTTCTACGGAAGCACCGAGGCGGGCTGCTCCTGTCTCATGGACTTTAACGGTGCCGACAGGCCAAAGGGCTGTATCGGAAAGCCTGCAGTAAATGCTGAGTTCATCGTTGTTGATGAGAACCGCAACCCTATCGAGTCCTCAGCAGACAATCTGGGTTTTCTGGCAAGCCGGGGCGCCATCAACATGAAGGAGTACTTCAAGGCTCCCGATCTCACCAGGGAGGCTATGCCTGAGGGAGACTACATTTATACTAAGGATATGGGATACATTGACGATGAGGGCTACGTCTACATGCTTGGCCGCAAGGATGACGTTATAAACTTCGGCGGAGTGAAGATCAGCCCTGAGGAAATCGAGTCAATGGTTATCAAGAACGACCTTATTGCCGATTGTGCCTGCGTGCCTGTTGACGATCCGATTTCCGGCCAGGCTCCTAAGCTTTACATCCAGCTGGATCCGGCAACAGCCGATTCCTACGATGACAGGAGGTTCAAGTCATTCCTCGCAGAGGTTCTTGATGCCAACAAGCTCCCTACCCGGGTCGAAATAATCGATGAAATACCTCGCACCTTCAACGGCAAAATCAAGAGAAAGGAACTGATGGCTCTGAATAAGTAAGGGCTGGCGGCTCCGGATAGGTAAGATATGTGAGAAAGACCCCTTAAGTGCATTCCGCACCCCGGGGGTCTTTGTGTTTGTCTTTTGTTGTCTGCCTTTGCAGCTTGCCTTTGCAGATTGCCTTGCTGTCTGTCTATTCCTGTATTCTGCCGGAATCCAGCCTGTCGAAGTAGTTCTTCGTTTCCTTCACAATTACGCCGCTGAGGGCCAGCAGAGCAACGAGATTCGGCAGTGCCATAAGGGCGTTGAAAATATCCGCAATGGTCCATACTGCCGATACTGTGAAGAACGGTCCGATCAGCACTGCGAAGATGAACAATCCTCTGAACACCTTCACAACTGTCATGTTGCCTGAGAGATATTCCAGCGATCTTTCGCTGTAGTAATCCCAGCCAAGAATGGTGGTGAAGGCGAAAAATGCCAGACATATCATCAGGATGCATGGACCGATGGATTCAGCCCAAGGCAGTCCGTTTGTGAAGGCTGCCGCCGTAACGTCAACACCTTCAAGTCCGTTTGCGATTGCTATGTCGTATGCTCCCGTTACCATGATTGTAAGTCCTGTCATGGTGCAGATGCATATGGTGTCTATGAATGTACCTGTCATTGATACCAGACCCTGTCTAACCGGCTCGTTTGTCTGAGCAGCAGCTGCAGCTATAGGCGCAGAACCAAGACCTGCTTCGTTTGAGAATATGCCTCTGGCAACACCCTTCTGCATTGCCATGAACAGCGCACCCAAAGCTCCTCCTCCAACGGCTCTGAGACCGAAGGCGCTTTCAACGATTTCCACAATAGCACCCGGGATTGCCTTTGCATTGAATATGAGAATAAGGAGGCATATTCCCACGTATGCTATTGCCATAAACGGAACAATAACCGAGGAAACGCTGGCTATTCTCTTGATGCCGCCGATGACAACAAGCCCCACAAACAGGGCTACAACTATTGCCGTAATTACAGTTACTATCGAATATTCAGTTCCCAGAATGTTCACTGCATGCTTCATCTCCGGGTCGAAAAAGCTCTTTGTTGCAGAAGCGATTCCGTTAACCTGCGTGAATGTTCCTATTCCCATGAGGCCTACACAGGTTGCGAAAACCGCAAAACACTTAGCGAGCCATTTCCACTTTTTGCCCATGCCATTCTCTATATAGTAAAAGGGTCCCCCCAGATAGCGTCCGTTACCCTTGTCAACTCTGAATTTAACAGCCAGCAGACCCTCTGCATATTTCGTTGCCATTCCGAAGCAGGCTGCGATTACCATCCAGAAAATCGCACCCGGTCCTCCCGCAACCACTGCTGTTGCAACTCCTACAATGTTTCCCGTACCGATGGTTGCCGCCAGGGCTGTGCAAAGAGCCGCAAAGCTCGTTACCTCTCCGCTGCCGCCTGCTTCGTTGTGCACCATATACTTCAGTGCCTTCCCAAGCTTCCTGAACTGCAAAACCCTGAGCCTGCAGGTGAGATACAATCCCGTTCCAAAAATGAGGACAATTAATGGAACGCCCCATACAAATCCGTCGATACTCTCCAATACTGCGTTAATTTTTTCCATGATTACCACTCTCCTTTCGCTTGAAAAAACTGCAATTCGTGTTCTAAAAATTGCAAAAACAAAAAAGCCGATTATCATAATCGACTTCCGGAGAGGACACAAATATTATTATATCTGCTCTGTCCTTTTTGCCTGAGAGATTACACTCTGCGCTTTATCCTCATGCGCGCAGTATGCCTACACCTTCGGCGCTCTTACGAGACTCTCCAGAGAATCACGAGAGCTATGATAACATTTCTGTATACAGTGTGCAAGACTATTTTGCATTATTTTTTGGCTTTTTTGCGTGTCGTTTCTTGTGGTATCAAATGGGCTCCAAATGAGCTGCAGTGGTGCTGCGATAGCGCTGCAATGGTAGTTCAGTGGTGCTGCAGTGGTTGTTCAGTGGCGCTGCAGTGGTCTGCCTGCGCCCTGCCCGGTGCTGCC
>JALFKB010000010.1 GCA_022775805.1 Clostridiales bacterium | reverse complement strand
TATTTAAGAGGAGTGACAATGTTATTAGCGGAATTACTGAAGGACTTTAAGAATTTTGAATATGAAATAGTTGCGGGGAGCATTGATACCGATGTTAAGGAAATAGTTCTTGATTCCCGTAAGGCGACAGAGGGATGCCTGTTTGTCTGCATCAGAGGTGCCGTTGCAGACGGCCACAGATTTGCGAAGGACGTTGCCCAGGCAGGGGCGGCGGTTATCGTAGTTGAGGACGAAGAATGTCTTGAGGGCATAACAGACCGGAGCAATGACCCGGAAAAGGATCAGGGACCCGCAATAGTGAAGGTTCCGGATTCCAGGTATGCCCTGGCATGCATTTCGGCGGCATGGTTCGGACATCCTGCCAGAGAAATGAAAACAATCGGAATCACGGGAACAAAGGGCAAGACTACAACAACCTATATGGTCAAGTCCATTCTGGAAAAAACAGGCCATAAGGTGGGACTGATCGGAACCATTGAAGCAACCTGGGGGGACGTAAGCATTCCTGCGGCAAACACCACACCAGAAAGCTATCTCATTCAGAAATATTTCAGAGAGATGGCGGACGCTGGATGCGACGCCGTGGTTATGGAGGCATCATCACAGGGATTCATGCTTCACAGAACTGCCGGATTCACCTTTGACTACGGCATTTTCACAAACATCGAGCCTGACCACATTGGGCCAAACGAGCACAGAGACTTCGAGCATTACCTGGAATGCAAGAAAATGCTTTTGAAGCAGTGCAGAGTGGGAATAGTCAACAGGGACGATGAGCACTTCAGCAGCATAATCCACGGGGCGGAATGCGAAATCGAAACCTACGGCATCGGCCGCGCAAAGGCAAACGAAGCCGAGGCAGATAAAACCCCAAAGGCCTTCGACGAAGCCAGGGACCTGAGAGCCGAAAACATGGAGCTCGTGTCAAAGCCGGGATACCTGGGAATAAAGTACGACGTGGAGGGCATGATGAGCTTCCCGGTGGAGATCGACATCCCGGGAAAATTCAGCGTGTACAACTCCCTGACGGCAATCGCCATATGCAGGCATTTTGATGTGGAGCCGACGGCAATCGTAGAAGCATTGAAAGAAGTTCAGGTTAAGGGCAGAGTGGAACTGATAAAGGTCAGCGACGAATTCACCCTTATGATAGACTACGCCCACAACGCCATGGCACTGGAAAGTCTGCTGGGTACCCTAAGGGAATACAATCCTCACAGACTTGTAACCGTATTCGGATGCGGAGGCAACAGAGCCAGAGACAGAAGATTCGAAATGGGAGAGGTCTCCGGCAAAATGGCGGATCTGACGATAATAACAAGCGACAATCCGCGAAACGAGGAGCCTCAGGCAATAATAGATGACATCAGGACGGGAATAGAGAGGACCGACGGTAAATTTGTCGAAATAATCAACCGCAAGGATGCCATAAAATATGCCATCGAAAACGGAGAACCGGGGGATATAATAATCTGCGCCGGCAAGGGACATGAAACATATCAGGAAATAAACGGTGTCAAGCATGACATGGACGAACGGGTACTAATAAAGGAAATACTGGAGGAATTAAAATGAAACAATATGACATTATCGTAGTAGGTGCCGGTGCTGCCGGTGTATTCATGAGTTATGAAATGGCAAAGCTGGGCATCAACGCCAGCGTGCTGGTACTGGACAAGGGCGGCAGACTTGAGGAGAGAGTGTGCCCGATAAAGAAAGGCGTAACCAGAACCTGTGTCAAATGCAACCCGTGCCACATCATGAACGGATACGGCGGAGCAGGAACACTTTCAGACGGAAAATACAACATCACAACACAGTTCGGAGGAGACCTTCACCAGTACGTGGGAATCGACTATGCCATGGAACTGATGGAGTACGTGGACAGAGTTCTCTGCAACATGGGAGGAGAGGATGCCAAGCTCTATTCCACAGCAAGCTCAAAGCTCAAGACGGACTGCCTCAAGCACGACCTGCACCTTCTTGAGGCAAAGGTAAGACACCTGGGAACAGACAGGAACGTGAGAATCCTGGGCAAGATGTTTGATTACAGCAAAGACAAGATAGACATGCAGTTCCATACAACCATAGCAGAGGTCAGGAAGCAGGATGACGGAACATTCGTTGTCGTAACGGACAAGGGAGATGAGTTCAGCTGCAAAGACCTGGTGCTGGCAACGGGAAGATCCGGATCCAAGTGGATTTCAACAGTATGCGACAAGTTCGGAGTAGAACTGAAAAAGAACCGTGTGGACATCGGAGTCAGAGTTGAGCTTCCTGCAGAGGTGTTCAAGCACATCACAGATGATGTTTACGAAAGCAAAATCATATACCAGACAGACAAGTACAACGACCTGGTAAGAACCTTCTGTATGAACCCTTACGGCGAGGTTGTATCGGAAAACACAAACGGAATAGTAACGGTAAACGGACACAGCTACGACGATCCGTCCCTCCACACCCAGAACACAAACTTTGCACTGCTGGTTTCAAATCACTTTACAGAGCCATTTGATGACAGTAACGAGTACGGCGAATCCATCGCAAAGCTTTCAAACATGCTGGGAGGAGGCGTGCTCCTTCAGAGATTCGGAGACCTGGTGAAGGGCAGACGCTCCAGTGAGCGCCGCATGAAAAAGTGCTTTACACAGCCTACGCTCCAGGCAACACCGGGAGATTTGTCACTGGTTATTCCTAAGCGTCAGCTGGATGACATCATCGAGATGATATACGCCCTGGACAAGATTGCTCCGGGAACTGCCAACGAGGATACACTTCTGTACGGAGTGGAGGTAAAATTCTACAATTCGGTGGTAAAGGTGGACAAGAATCTCGAAACATCGGTGCCTAACCTCTACGCACTGGGAGACGGCTCAGGTGTAACCCACTCCCTGTCACAGGCATCAGCCAGCGGAGTGCATGTGGCCAGAATACTGGCGGACAAGTACGGCTGCCGGGAATAAGCGGAAACAGTAAACAGGCGTAAACGGGAAATATGCAAAAGCAGCCCCCGCAGAGTGGGAAAACAGGATACAACAAATCGGAGATAAGAAGATATAGAGAATTAAACGGAGGTAAACAGCATGAGTGAGAAGGCAAATCTGGCATCAGCAAAACACGACAGGGGATACAACTGCGCCCAGGCGGTTGCCTGCTCCTTTGCAGAGGAGCTGGGAATTGACGAGAGAGAGCTGTTCAGAATGATGGAAGGCTTCGGCTTCGGAATGGGCTGCATGGAAATATGCGGCGCAGTAAGCGGCATGACAGCCGTTGCCGGCCTGAAGGAATCCGACGGCAGCCTGGAGGCACCTGCCACTAAGAAAGCAAGCTACAAAGCATCAAAAAAGATGGTAAAAGAATTCGAAGAAAAGATTGGTTCCATTATCTGCAAGGATATCAAGGGAGTGGAAACCGGAAAAGTATTGAGAAGCTGTGACGGCTGCGTTCGCGACGCGGCGGAAATTGCTGAGAAGTATCTGAAAGGAGAACTGGAGTAGTGGCGGAGAACATTGAAAAGAGAAGAAGGGCAATGGAGTGGGCAGAGGAAATTGTATCCTATGTAGATAACGACCCCCGTTCCATAGTCAAGTGCAGAGAATCAAGACCCATAACCGACGTTAAGAATCTGCTGGAATCAAGTGCTGAACTCTATGGGGACAATGTCTGCTACATGCAGAAGTGGACACCGAAAGGTGAGTATGAGTCCATCACCTACAGTGAGGTGCTTAGGGACGTGAACGGCTACGGAACATGGTTCATATCCAAGGGCATGGACGGCAGGAGGATTGCAGTAATCGGTCCGAACTGCTATCAGTGGTGTTCAACATATCTGGCTGCCTGCGGCATCGGCTGCATAGTTCCACTGGACAAGGAGCTGAGCCCGGAGGAACTCAAGAACCAGATTCAGAGATCCGAAGCATCGGCGGTGGTGTTTGATAAAAAGCACAGGGACGTTTTCCTGCAGATGATGAAGGACGGAGACACACAGCTGGAACTTCTTGTGGACATGGATGCCCCGGAGGATGCCCAGGGAGTATACTCATGGAAAAAGGCTGTTGAAGCGGGCAAAAAGCTGGTGGATGAAGGCCACCGGGAATACATTGACCACGAGGTTGACAACGAGGCAATGAGCATACTCATATTCACCTCAGGAACAACGGGGAAACCTAAGGGTGTCATGCTCAGTCAGAAAAATGTGTGCGCAGAGCTGATGATTGCTCCAACAACCTTCGAGCTCAGGGCAGATGACGTATACCTGTCATTCCTGCCTTTGCATCATACCTATGAGTGTACCTGCTGTTTCCTCATGGCGATTTACAAGGGCTCTGCGGTGGCATTCTGTCAGGGTCTCAAGTACATAACAAAGAATCTCAAGGAAGTTCGCCCTACAATGATGCTGGGGGTGCCGGCTCTCTATGAGAAGCTGTATCACTCCATTTGGAAGAATGTCCGCAAGCAGGGCAAGGAAAAACTTCTTACGAGAGTAATAAAGATTAACAGAGTTACGAAGAAAATCGGCATCGACCTGGGAGACAAGTTCTTCGGAGAAATCAGAGATATATTCGGCGGCAGAATGAAGACTCTAATCTGCGGCGGCGCCAAGATTGACCCTGATATACTGGACGGTCTTCGTGATTTCGGATTTAACGCACTTCAGGGTTACGGCCTCACCGAGGCGGCGCCGATGGGAGCCTTTAACCCTCAGGATGCACCTAATTCCAGATCAATAGGAGTGCCTTTCCCGGGACAGCAGATAAAAGTAATCAACGAAAACGAAGAGGGAATCGGCGAGATCTGCATCAAGGGACCGAATCTTATGATAGGCTACTACAAAGATCCGGAGGAAACGGCCAAGGTTATTGATGAGGAGGGCTGGTTCCATACGGGAGACCTGGGTTACATCGACAGCGACGGTTACGCGTATCTCACAGGTCGTGCCAAGAACGTAATAATCACCAAGAACGGTAAGAACGTGTACCCTGAAGAGCTGGAGTATCAGCTGGGACTCATTCCTTTCGTTAGTGAATCCTTTGTTTTTGAGGATACAAAGGCCTCAGGCAAGGATACCACAATAGTGGCTTCAATCAGAACCGATGAGGAGGAGCTCCGGGAGGTTCTGGGAGATAATTATTCAGAGGAAGCTGTAATGAAACTGCTCTGGAGTGAGGTGGACAGAATCAACAGCGATGCGCCGGCTTACAGAATGATTAAGAAGGTCATCCACAGAAAGACTGATTTCGTTCACAACACAAGCTCGAAGCTCATTAGATTCGCAGAGGAAAACAAGATAGAAGAATAGGTAACAGGAAAGAAGAGCAGGTGGTGTGATGACATATTCGAAACCCGGATATCCTAAGCTGGTAACCGACTTGAACAAACTGAGAGAGAATATCGAAACCGTTAAGAACCTGTGCGATGCCCGGGGAGTGGAAATCGCAGGAGTCATCAAGGGCTGCACAGGTCTGTTTCCCTGCGTTCAACAGTATGAGAAGGCAGGGGTGAAGTACATTGCCTCCTCAAGGCTGGAACAGCTGGCGGAGCTCAAGTCCAGGGGGATACAGACTCCCCTTGCAATGATAAGGGTTCCAATGATAAGTGAAGCGGAGGACGTGGTAAGGTACTGCGAATACAGCCTTAACAGTGAACTCAGCGTGCTGGAGACACTGAACATGCATGCAGGCAGGCAGGACAAAATTCACAACGTTATTCTCATGGCTGATCTCGGAGATCTGAGAGAGGGCTGGTGGGACAAGGATGAAATGGTCCGGGCGGCTATTGCTGTTGAGAATGAAATGAAGAACCTGCATCTTGCCGGCGTGGGAATGAATGTTGGCTGTTACGGCTCCATAGTGGCGACTCCTGAAAAGATAGAGGAGCTTGTTGCAATTGCCCAGGCTGTGGAAAACGCCATCGGAAGAGAGCTGGAGATAATCTCCGGAGGTGCCACAAGCTCCCTTATGAGGGTGTATGACGGCAACCTTCCTGAGAGGGTAAACATGCTGAGAATAGGAGAAGCCATTCTCCTGTCCTACGATCTGCCCCATCTTTACGGATACGAATGCAGCGGGATGCATCAGGATGTTTTCACAATTCAGGCGGAGGTTATAGAGGTTAAGGATAAGCCTTCCCATCCTGTGGGTGAGATAGGCTTTGACGCCTTTGGGCACAGAGTCGAATACGTTGACAGAGGCATCAGGAGAAGAGCTCTGATAGGTCTTGGCAAGTGTGACTACGGAGATCCGGGGGATCTGCTGCCTAGAATGGAAGGAGTTGAGATACTGGGTGCATCCTCGGATCACACGATTCTCGACATTCAGGATGCTGTAGATGCCGGCCGGGAGATTAAAGTGGGAGATGTTCTGGAATTTGACCTTAAATACTCCACAATGGTATATCTTACCAATTCACCGAATGTAGCCAAGGTATTCATACAGCCATGATTGACAGAAATCTCGCAAAAACCAGAGAGATAGCCGAAAAAGTCCGGAAGCTGGGAGGCAGAACATTCTTTGCCGGCGGCTTCGTCAGGGACAGGCTTCTGGGACTGGAATCCAAGGATGTGGACATTGAAGTTCACGGTATAGAAGCAGATAAGCTAAGTGAGCTTTTAAGGTCCATGGGAAATGTCAGAACTCAAGGAAAATCCTTCGGGATATATTCCCTGGGAGGCTACGACATAGACATTGCCCTGCCCAGAAAGGAACGGAATACAGGACGGGGACACAGGGATTTCGAAGTGTTTACGGATCCCCACCTGGGAACTGAGGCAGCAGCAAGGCGCAGGGACTTTACCATAAATTCCATGATGGAAGATGTTCTCACCGGAGAAGTGGTGGATCACTTCCGGGGAATTGAGGATCTGGAGAAGGGAATCATAAGACACATAGATAGCGAAAGCTTTCGGGAGGATCCCCTGCGAGTTCTCCGAGGAGCCCGGTTTGCAGCCCGCTTCGGATTCACGGTGGCTCCTGAGACGGTGAAGCTGTGCAGGAGCATGGAGCTTTCGGCACTTCCGGCAGAGAGAATCATGACGGAGCTTGAGAAGGGGCTGTGCAAAAGCAGAAAGCCCTCAATTTTTTTCAGGGTTTTGAGAGACATGGATCAGTTGAAAACCTGGTTTCCGGAGATAGAGAAGCTGATAGGTTTAAGGCAGGATCCTGTTTACCATCCTGAGGGGGATGTGTGGGAGCATACCATGGAGGTGCTGGACAGGGCAGTCTGTTACAGGGACAGAGCTCTTAATCCCTTGGGATTCATGCTTACGGCCCTTACCCACGATCTGGGAAAAATCGAAACAACAGAGGAGATAAACGGCAGGATCCACGCCTACGGACATGAGCTGGCGGGAAGACCTATCGTAGCCTCATTTCTCCGCAGGATAACCCGAAACCGGGAGCTTACAGGTTATGTGATCAACATGACAACTCTACACATGAAGCCTAACATTGTGGCGGGGAGCCGGGGTAAAATCAAATCCACAAACAGGATGTTTGATGAATCCGTAAGTCCGGAGGATCTGATTGCCTTTTCAAGAATTGACAGATTCTATGAAGCTTACGATGGAGAGGAAGAAGATGCCCTGAAATTCCTCAATGAACGTCTTGAGATATACAGGGAATACATGGCAAGGCCCCATGTAACCGGCGGAGACCTTATTGATGCAGGAATAACACCTGATGAATGCTTCGGAAGGGCCCTTGAATACGCCCACAAGCTTAGACTAGCGGGGGTGGATAAATCAAGTGCCTTGAAACAGACAATAGCGTTTCACAGACAGTTAACTAAACAGAGCAGCGAAATCGAGAAATAAGCAATAGCAATCAGCAATAGATGGACAGACAATTACTTGAGAAGACTATAAAAGTAAGGCACGAGCTCCACAGAATAGCGGAGGTTTCGGGCCGGGAAGTGAAAACAAAAGAATATCTCATGAAGCTCATAGCAGAGGATACGAAGCTGCAGATATGTGACAGGGGCAGCTGGTTTTATGCATTCTACGAGAGTGATAACCCCAATGCCCGCAACATAGGAATCAGGGCAGACATGGACGGACTTCCCATGGAGGATATTGAGGGTATCGAATATACCTCGGTTACTCCGGGAGTTTCCCACAGATGCGGACACGACGGACATTGCGCCGTTCTCTACGGCCTTTGCTGCAGGGTGAGCCGTGAGGGAGCCGGGGATAACGTGTATTTCATATTCCAGCACGGAGAGGAAACGGGAATCGGCGGGGCAGAATGCGCCGAGCTCATAGAAGAAAAGAATATAAACCGGATGTATGCCTTCCACAACTGGAGCGGATTTGAGGAAGGCACTGTCATGCTGAAGGCGGGAACCGTAATGTGCGCTTCCCGGGGGCTTAGGATTCTCATGAAGGGCAGGCCCTCCCATGCCAGCAGGCCCGAGGACGGAGCCAATCCTGCCTTTGCGCTGGCAAAAACCATCGAACATGCCCGGATGCTGGAAGAAACCCGGTACAGAGGAGATGCCATGGCCACCGTTGTGGGAATAAACTGCGGCGGAGCCAATTTCGGGATGATGCCCGGAGGGGGAGAGGCGGACATTACACTGAGAGCAGTGGAGGAATCCGTAATAGAGAGCATCGAGACGGATATTACTGCCTTTGCGCGGAAGGCGGCTGAAGAAGAGGGCCTTGAGGTGACTTTCGAAAGAGTGGATGTTTTCCCGGAGACAGCCAATGCGCCGGAATGCGTTAAAGAGGCTGCAGTGGCAGCATTGAAGGCGGGGTTGAAGGTCAGTGAGATGAAGGAATACATACGCTCCTCCGAGGACTTCGGATGGTTTCAGCGAAGGTGTCCCGGAGCCATGATATTCATTGGAAACGGGGTAGAATATCCCCAGGTTCATACGGAAAAATACGACTTCAACGACAATATAATTCCGGCGGGGGTGGACATGTTTTACGAAATAGTTAAAGAAAAAGAAAAGAATATTGAAATAGATACGGGGGACATTACACGTCTGAAGGTGGACGCAATTGTGAACGCCGCCAACAAAACCCTTCTGGGGGGAGGCGGAGTTGACGGCGCCATTCACCGGGCGGCAGGCCCGGGGCTCCTTGAGGAATGCAGAACTCTCGGGGGCTGCGAAACCGGAGAGGCGAAGATTACCCGGGGATACAATCTGCCGGCAAAGCACGTGATTCATACGGTGGGACCGATTTATTCCGGAAGCAGCCAGGACCCGGTGAAGCTGGGGGAATGCTACAGAAACAGTCTGAATCTTGCAAAGGCAAACAAGCTTCATTCAATTGCTTTCCCGGCGATTTCCTGCGGTGTTTACGGATACCCTAATGAGGAAGCTGTGAAAATCGCAGCCGGGGAGGTTAGCCGGTGGCTTGAGGAGAATGGGGATTACGACATCTACGTGATATTCTCCTGTTTCAGCGAGAGAATGGCAGAGCTTTACCGCCGGACCCTCGGGGAATAGGGTCTGTTAGTGTTGGTGTGTATGATGCTCCCAAGGGTGGGAATGAGGCTCCCAAGGGCGCATTGACACCGAAATGATAATATTGTAGAATGAGAGCACCTGTAGGCAGGTGCTCTTTTCGTATGCTTTTTTGCAGGAAGAAGCCCGCCGGCGGGAATAATAAGTCCGTTCTTTATGCGGTAAAAAGGAGAAAAAAATGGAAGAAATCATGAACGAAGAAATGCTGTTAACCCAGGAAGGTTACGACAAAATCGTTGCTGAACACGAGGAACTGGTATCAGTCAAACGGGCGGAGGTTGCAGCAAGAATCAAAGAAGCAATTTCCTATGGCGACATTTCAGAAAATGCGGAATATGATTCGGCAAAAAACGAACAGGCTGAGCTGGAAGAAAAAATTCACGAACTGGAAGAAATCCTGCGAAAAGCCAAAATCGTTCAGGATGAAGACGTGAGGGGCGATACTGTAAATATCGGTCTGAAGGTTACTGTTCAGGATTTGGATACCGGGGATATAGAGGTTTATTCAATCGTAGGCGCCACGGAATCGGATCCTTTCAATGGCAAGATATCAACAGATTCCTCTGTCGGCAAGGGTCTCATAGGCAAAAAGAAAAACGACACAGTTGCCATCGAAGTGCCTGACGGAGTGATTAATTACAAGATAATGAATATTGAGAAGTAGTATTTGCAGAACTATATATAAGGAGAATATCAGATAATGAGTGACGAGAGAATCAACGAACAGAATGAAGTTTTCGAAATAACTGAACAGGAGAGAAGCGAACAGTCCCAGATAAGAAGAAACAAGCTGGCAGCTCTCCAGGAGGCAGGAAGAAATCCGTTCCTTCAGGAAACATGGGATCAGAATGCATATTCCACAACAATTAAGGAGAACTTTGAGGAATATGACGGCAAGGAAGTATCCATTGCAGGCAGAATGATGGCAAAGCGTGTTATGGGTAAGGCTGCCTTCATCGACATTCAGGACTACAAGGGAAGAATCCAGTGCCACATCAAGAGAGACGTTCTTGGTGAAGAGGAGTACAAGTGGTTTAAGCAGTCGGATATCGGCGATATCTTCGGAATCGTGGGCAAGGTGTTCATGACTCAGAAGGGTGAGATTACAGTTGAAGCCACAAAGATGGTTCTGCTGTCAAAGTCACTCCAGGTGCTGCCAGACAAGTGGTCAGGACTGAAGGATATGGATATCAGATACAGACAGCGTTATGTTGACCTGATTATGAATCCTGAGGTAAAGGAAAGCTTCATCAAGAGATCAAAGATTATCAAGGAAATAAAGAGAACTCTGGAAGAGGACTTCGGATATCTGGAAGTTGACACACCGATTCTGACAACAATTGCAGGCGGTGCCAATGCCAGACCGTTTAACACATATCACAACACTCTCCACCTTCCTATGAAGCTGAGAATAGCCAACGAGCTGTACCTGAAGAGACTGATTGTAGGCGGCCTGGACAGAGTATACGAAATGGGCAAGATGTTCAGAAACGAAGGAATGGACAAGAACCACAATCCTGAGTTCACATCAATGGAATGCTACTACGCATACGGAAACATGGAAACAACCATGCGTGTTACGGAGAGGGTTATTTCCAATGCCGCAAAGGCATCAACAGGAAGCATGGTAATCAACTATCAGGGCAAGGAATTTGACCTGACTCCTCCATGGCAGGTTCTGGACATGACAGATGCTGTTAAGCAGGTTACAGGCGTGGACTTCCATGCAATTGAAACAGACGAGGAAGCAAGAGCTGCAGCGATTGGCTACGGCATGGATGAAGAGGATGTTGCAGGCCTCTCAAGAGGAAAGCTCATCGCTGAGATGTTCGAGGAATACTGCGAGGACTATCCGGGACTCCTGAACGGACCTGTATTCGTTACAGGACACCCTGTTGAAATTTCACCTCTCGCTAAGAGAGACCCTAAGGATCCTAGAATAACAAGAAGATTTGAAGCATACATTAACGGCTGGGAAGTTGCAAACGCATTCTCAGAGCTTAACGACCCGATTGACCAGTATGAGAGATTCGTTGAACAGCAGCACGAACTGGACTGCGGAATCGACGACGAGGCTCATCCTATGGATATGGACTTCGTAAATGCTCTGGAAGTAGGTCTGCCTCCTACAGGCGGCCTGGGAATCGGCATTGACAGAGTTATCATGCTGGTAACTGACGCTCCGACAATCAGAGACGTTATCCTGTTCCCGACAATGAAGCCTCTTGATTCCGAGAAGAAGACTGCAGCTATCCCTGCAGCAGTTCCGGGTGAGGAAGAAATCGTTGAAATCGACTTCTCAAAGGTTGAAATCGAGCCGCTCTTCGAGGAGGAGGTTGACTTCGATACATTCTCCAAGTCAGACTTCAGAGCAGTGAAGATTAAGGAGTGCGAGAAGGTTCCAAAGAGCAAGAAGCTTCTCAAGTTCGTACTTGACGACGGAACAGACAAGGACAGAGTAATTCTTTCGGGAATCAGCGAATACTATGAGCCGGAAGAACTGGTGGGCAAGACTGCAATCGCAATCGTTAACCTGCCGCCACGCCCTATGATGGGAATAGAGTCAAACGGCATGCTGATTTCAGCAGTTCACCAGGAGGAGGGCGAAGAAAAGCTTCACCTGCTGATGGTGGATCCGCGAATTCCTGCAGGTGCCAAGCTGTACTAAGAGTTAAAGAAAAGGAACTGTTTAATGAATCATCGTGACAGTTCCTTTTCTTTCGAAGAGATAATATGAGATTAAAACAGAAAAACGAAATAGACATGCTGAATGGGTCGCTGTTTTCCCGAATGCTCCTGTTTGCTGTCCCCCTGATGATTACAAGCACTCTTCAGCAGCTGTTCAATGCCATAGATGTTGCCATCATCGGACAGTTTGCGGGACCCCAGGCAATGGCTGCCGTGGGAAGCAACGGCCCCATAATAAATCTTGTTGTGAACCTGCTGGTGGGAATGTCAGTGGGCTCCAATGTTGTAATTGCAAATTACATTGGACAGGGGCACAGGGAAAAAGTAAGTGCGACTGTTCATACTACAGTGCTCATTGCTCTGACAGGAGGCATATTTTTCGGACTGGTGGGAATGATAAGCGCATGGCCCATTCTGAACGCCATGGATTCACCGCCGGATGTTATTTACATGGCGGTTAAATATCTGCGACTGTACTTTGCAGGAATTCCCCTTATGGCTCTCTACAACTTCTGCGCAGCGATACTGAGAAGCAAGGGGGATACCATAAGACCTCTTATATGCCTTTTGATTTCCGGCATTATGAAAGCGGGAATGAATCTGCTCTTTGTGGCGGTATTCAACTGGGGAGTAACGGGAGTTGCGACGGCAACAATAATTGCCAATACCATAAGCGCATCAATAATAATATGGATGCTGACCCACGAAACGGGTGAATTCAGACTGGAACCCGGAAAGCTGAGGTTCTACAGAGAGAATCTTATCAGGATAGTGAAAATCGGGCTGCCTTCGGGGGTTCAGGGAATGGTGTTCTCCCTGTCCAATATTTTTATCCAGGCGGCCATAAACGGATTCGGCTCAGAGGCCATAGCAGGCAGCTCAGCGGCACTGAACTTTGAATACTTCTGTTATTTCGTCCTCAACGCCTTCGTTCAGACAACCATGACCTTCACGGGACAGAACTACGGCGCGGGAAACATGAAGCGATGCAGGAAAATATGGATAATGGGAATGCTCATGGGAACCACGGCAACCCT
>JALFKB010000073.1 GCA_022775805.1 Clostridiales bacterium | reverse complement strand
ACGCCTCTGAGGAGAAGCGCCCGGGGAGAGGAGGTTGCCTCAGCCATAGTTTTCCTGGCTTCACGGGAGGCCTCATATATAACCGGGGAATCCCTGGTGGTGGACGGCGGCAACACAATTCAGGAATACAAAGGCCCTCAGGAGCTTTATTATTAAACCGGCTACTTACTTTCCCGGTATATTCGTGTTAGAGCCCAGAGTTTTCAGCCACTGGCTGTTAGCAGCGGGCTCTAACCTTCGGTATGGAGCTGGAATATCAAAGGCATTCTGACTGAAAATCGGCCCACCCTTTTTCGGGGGCCGATTTGGATTTTCTGAAAGCAGCTTGGAGCTGACTAGGATGTTGAAGCAAATTTTATTATTATCTGATTGCTTCAACATAGGGTTTGAGAAATGCCCAGGGCAGCTAGGCAAGTAGCTTTATGGCAGCTGCAGTTGTGGAATCAATGGGCTGATGTTGCCTCAGATTAGCTGACCAAGCCTACTTATCACGAACTTTTTCCGACAGCCTCGAGGAACGTTGAAAATTCAACCTTCCATATTTTGACGTTGTGAAAATGTCCCCGGAATGGGCTCATTTTTCGTAAAAACAGCCGTTTTCATCGTTTTTCTAGGCAGTTTGACGGCTATTTTCACAAATCGTTTTTTTCATGCTCTGAAAACCCTTGGCGCACAAGGGCTCACAACATCGCCTGGGCATTATTTCCATTTTTTCGTGATTGCCCGCGCCCCTTATACTGCATTTATTTGATTTTGAAGCATTTAATCTGATCGTAATCCGACGCGAGAGTAACAATAATTCCGAAATGATTAAGTCTGGCGCGGCTGTCCTCATCGTGCCATCTGGAGGTCAGCTCCTCCTTGGGGATATAGGTGCAGGCCCCCATGGTTGAAGGATCCATAAAGAGAAAATTCTCATCATCATACGCGCGCACTATCATCTCATTTCCTGCGACCCTTCAAAGGGAGAAAACGCCATTTTCAAGCTGGCGGAGATGCTTAGAGCTGCAGGCGGAGATCCTTCGGTTATGGGAATCCTGGAAATGCTGGAGGAGGCCTTCGGAGATTTCTACGGACGGAACCTGTCTATATACAAAGAGGATGAATACTTCAATGGAGAGTGGGTTCATCGGAATGTGTTCTCCCCTGACATGGTGAGAACCGACGGCAGCGAGCTCAGAATCACCGTTGATGTGAGATTTGCCTACGGAACGGAACCTGAGGAAATTGTCGCCTGCCTTCAGGAGCTTGCGGCAAGTCGAGGGGGCAGAGTTGAGAACGTGTCGGTGATGCCTGCGGTATTCGTATCAAAGGACAGGCCGTTTCTCAAGGTATTCAGTGAGGCATATGACAGGCACTGGGGAATTCCTTACTCAGGAAGCATCGCCATGGGAGGCTCCTACGCCAAAACCATGCCGGATATAGTTTCCTGGGGACCGATTTTTCCCGGGGAGGAGGACAGCTGTCATGAGCCTAATGAGTCCATGAGCATCGAATCCATTGAGAAATGCTTCCTGATTTATACGGAGGCAATACAGAAGATACTGTTTTCGGACAGAAGCTTTAAGTAAGAAAAAGCATGGCTGATGTTACTCCGCCATGCTTTCGTCAACTTTTATCATGATTGCGCATTCCATGCGTTTCCTGAAGAGCTCGCAGCCCGGTTCATAGATGCCCTTTATGGAGCCTGATGCGTGGTATGCGTTGGCTGCGCAGCCTCCCGAGCAGTACAGCCTTGCCCAGCAGTCCTCGCAGTCCTTTCTGGAATAGGCGTTGCAGCTGCGGAATTCCTCACGCAGGCTGTTGTTAGTTACGCCATTCCATATGTCTCCAAGCCTGTATTCCTCTTCACCTACAAACTGGTGGCATGGGTACAGGTCTCCCTGAGGTGTAACCGCCATGTATTCCGTTCCGGAGCCGCAGCCTGATATTCTCTTGTAAATGCAGGGACCGTTTGTAAGATCTATCATGTAGTGATAGAAGGTGAAGGGATGTCCTTCCCTGTGCCGCTTTATCATTTCTTCGGCAAGAATTTCATATTGCTTTTTAACGATTTCAATATCCTCGGCAGTGAGAGCTGCAGGATCCTCCGGGGCGCACACCACCGGCTCCATGCTGAGCTGATCAAAGCCCAGATCCGCCATGTGAAAAACATCCTTAGTGAAATCGGGATTGGCGTGGGTGAAGGTTCCCCGCATGTAGTAGCTTTTGCCTTTGCGGGAGTCCACCAGCTTCCTGAATTTCGGAAGGATTGTGTCGTAGCTGCCATTTCCCTGATAATCAACCCGTGTCAGGTCGTGGATTTCCTTTCTTCCGTCGAGACTCAGAACAACGTTGCTCATCTCTCTGTTGGCGAATTCTATTACGTCATCGTCTATTAACATTCCGTTTGTGGTCAGGGTAAATCTGAAGTTTTTGTTGTGAAGCTTTTCCTGCTCACGGGCATAGGCCACCAGCTGCTTCACCACATCCCAGTTCATAAGGGGCTCGCCGCCGAAGAAGTCCACCTCCAGGTTGGTTCTGTCGCCGGAGTTTTCCATGAGAAAATCCAGAGCTCTCTTTCCTGTCTCATAGCTCATGAGAGCCTGCTCTCCGTGGTACTTGCCCTGGCTTGCGAAGCAGTAGGAACAGTTCAGATTGCAGGTATGGGATACATGGAGGCAGAGCGCCTTGATGATGTTCCCTGAACGCTCCTTGAAGACAGATGCGGAGTCTGCGAAGGTGTCCTCCGAATAGAGCTTACCTGTCTGGACAAGCTCTCTGATGTCCTCAAGACAGAGCTTCAGCTCATCTCGGGTCACATCCTCCCTGTCTGAGTATTTATTAAGCATTTCTGCTATTATTTCATCTTCGCTGCAGTCCGGGAACATCTCAATCATGTCGTAGGCGACTTCGTCCACAGCATGAATGGAGCCGGAGCAGGTGTCAAGTACAATGTTATATCCGTTTAATTTATATTGATGAACCATTTTTGTATCCTTTCGTAGGTATCCTCTCGTATTTATTTTCCCGGCCCACGCATGGCTCGCACCGTACTCATGGCCGCACACGTATGGACGCACATTAAAAATGCCGCCGCATGGGCAGCATTCTCATAACATGTTATTTTTCTTTCTTTTCGCACGGCTGATTGGCTACTCCACAGCTTGTCTTGCATGCCGACTGACATGAAGTCTGGCATTCGCCGCAGCCGCCGTTTTTAGAACTGTCACATAAGTTACGAGTTTCAAGTGTTTTGATTCTTTCCATGAGTGCCCTCCGTTTTAGTTTTATTCACGACTAAAATCCTAACACGGCGGGAGTAAAAAGTCAAATCTCTCCGGCTGTTAAGACGGTGTCAAGTTGTTGTGGAGTTTTTAAGTTGACAGAGCTCAACTCAAAATGTTTCCACTTAATATGCCATGGTCTGTGCCATACCTTTTCATCAGAACCTGAGTCCCGGAATTTTCATCCATGACTGCACGCTCACCTTCAAATATGCTCCAATCTATTGCCCCTTCGGTATTTTCTTTTATGAACCTGTCTGCATATTCGCAATAACGTTCCACTTGCTCTTCTTCTAAATCGTTTCCGGTCAGTTTTCCACCATTGATCTTATATACTCTCAGTTTGCTTAGCTTCCCTAATCCTACTTTGCTCCAGCCCATTGGGTTCCTGCTGAATCGCTCTGATAACACATGGCTTACCTGTCCTTCCGTACA
>JALFKB010000102.1 GCA_022775805.1 Clostridiales bacterium | reverse complement strand
GTTTCTTCAACGGAAATAAGGGAGAGAATAGCTGAGGGCAGATCAATAGCCCATCTGGTTCCTCCGGCTGTGGAAAGGTATATTAGGGAGAATGAACTCTACAGACTATGAAAGACTGAAGGCGAAGATTCTTGAATACATAAGAAACAACCTGAAGGAGTCAAGGCTGCAGCACACATTTAGAGTTGCAGAGACAGCAGTGGCCATGTCCGGAAGGGAGGGGGCTGATGAGAGAAGGGCTAAAATTGCCGCTCTGCTCCACGATTGTGCCAGAAACCTTCCTGCTGAGAGGCTAAACAGCCTGGTTGATGAACTTGGACTGCCGGAGCGCTACAGGAATAATGTAAACCTGGCTCACAGCAAGGTGGGGGCTGCCTTTGCACAGAGCTTATTCGGCATTGACGACAGAGAAATCCTGGATGCTGTTTCTTACCATACGACCGGAAGATCCGGAATGACGACTCTTGAGAAGATTGTCTTTCTGGCGGATGCCATAGAACCGGGGAGAGATTACCCTGGTGTGGAGGCAATCAGGGATGCTGCAGAGGAAAGCCTTGACAGAGGATGCCTTAAATCCCTTGAGGGAACGATTGAGTTTCTTAAAGCCGCAGACAAGTTCATTGATAATGACACAATAGAAGCATTTAATGATATTAAGGAGAAAATCGGATGAATGAAGAAAGAGCAAAAGCCGAAGCAATCGCCAAGGTTCTAAGCGACAAGAAGGGAATGGATGTTGCTGTTATAGACATTTCACCTAAGGCCAGCTTCGCGGATTTCTTCGTGCTTGCATCGGGGGGAAGCGACAGACAGGTTGCAGCCCTTGTTGAAAGCGTGGAGGATCTCATGGAGCCACAGGGAGTATTCCCCAAAAGCGTGGAGGGAAGAAAGACATCAGGCTGGATACTGATGGACTACGGCGATGTTGTTGTTAATGTTATGACCCCTGAAATGAGGGAGAAATACAATATTGAAAGAATCTGGGGCGATTGTGAGCTCACAGAAGTTGAATAGATGGAGGTTAACAATGCAGGAAAGATACAATTTCAGCGAAATCGAAAAAAAGTGGCAGAAAAACTGGGAGGATACCAAGGCCTTTAAGGTAGTTGAGGATCCGGACAAGGAAAAATACTATGTCCTTGAAATGTTCCCTTATCCTTCAGGCAAGCTTCATATGGGACATGTGAGAAACTATTCCATTGGAGATGTTATTGCCAGATTCAAGAAAATGAAGGGCTTCAACGTTATTCACCCTATGGGTTTCGACGGATTCGGACTTCCTGCAGAGAATGCTGCAATCAAGAACGGAACACCTCCTGCAGAGTGGACCTGGGCAAACATACATGAAATGGAGGAACAGCTTAAGGAGCTGGGTCTTTCATATGACTGGGACAGAGAATGTGCTACATGTCATCCTGACTACTACAGGTGGATGCAGTGGATTTTCATTCAGTTCTACAAGGCAGGACTGGCATACAAGAAAGAAAACCCAGTAAACTGGTGTCCAAGCTGCCAGACTGTACTTGCCAACGAGCAGGTTGTTGACGGCTGCTGTGAAAGGTGCGGCACTGCAGTAGGAAAGAAGAATCTTTCCCAGTGGTACTTTAAGATTACGGATTATGCAGAGCATCTTCTTGAAAACCTGGACAACGGCAAGCTGGACGGATGGCCTGAAAAGGTTAAGACAATGCAGAGAAACTGGATTGGCAAGTCCCACGGTGCCGAGGTTGATTTCAAGGTGAAGGATTATGACGAGACACTGACTGTATTCACAACCCGTGTGGATACCATATACGGAACAACCTTTATGGTGCTGGCTCCGGAGTATCCGTCGGTTCTTGATATGGTTGAGGGTACTGAATATGAAGCTCCTGTTAAGGAGTACATCGAAAGATGTTCACACATGAGCGAAATCGACAGAACATCTACTGCAAATGAGAAGACTGGTGTTTTCATCGGAAAGTATGCTGTAAATCCTTTCACAGGAAAGGAAATGCCTATATACATCTCAGACTATGTTCTTATGGGATACGGAACCGGAGCTGTAATGGGTGTACCTGCCCACGACCAGCGTGACTTTGATTTCGCTAAAATGTTCGGAATCGAGATCATTCCGGTAATCGACCCGCATGATCCTGAAATTGATCTGAACAATCTCCAGGCGGCATGCGCTGCGGAAGGTACTGTAATCAATTCAGGTGAGTTTACGGGAATGAACAACAAGGATGCAATCGAAAAGATTGCCCAGGTTGCAGAGGAGAGAGGAATCGGACACAAGACTGTAAATTACAGACTTCGTGACTGGCTCATTTCACGTCAGAGATACTGGGGAACACCTATTCCTATGATTTACTGTGAACACTGCGGATGGGTGCCTGAAAAGGAAGAAAACCTTCCGGTTATGCTTCCTACGGATGTTGAGTTCACCGGCAAGGGAGAATCACCGATTGTAACAAGCAAGACCTTCGTTGATACAGTTTGTCCAGTATGCGGACAGCCTGCCAAGAGGGAGGTTGACACCATGGATACATTCCTGGATTCCTCATGGTATTTCCTCAGATACTGTGACGCCAGAAACGATAAGGAAGTGTTCTCCAAGGAAAAGGCTGATTACTGGATGAATGTTGATCAGTATATCGGCGGAGTTGAACATGCCATCATGCACCTCATGTACGCCAGATTCTTCCAGATGGCACTTCATGACCTGGGTCTGGTTAAGGACGATGAGCCGTTTAAGAACCTTCTTACTCAGGGCATGGTAATTAAGGGCTATGAGAATGCCGAGGGTGAATATATCAAGGCGAAGATGAGTAAGTCTCTCGGAAACGTTGTAAGCCCGGCAGAAATAATAGAAAAGTACGGTGCAGATACCGCAAGACTCTTCATTCTGTTTGCTGCTCCTCCTGAAAGGGAGCTTGACTGGTCAGACAAGGGTGTTGAGGGCTGCTTCAGATTCCTCAACAGAATATGGAGACTGGCATATGATTTCTCAGAAACAGGATGCGCAGACTGCGGCGACTACGAAATAAGAAACAAAGAAGACAAGGAACTTAACCGGGTTCTTAATGACACAATCAGAAGAGTATCAAACGACATAGAAGAGAGATTCAACTTTAACACTGCAATCAGTGCAGTTATGGAGCTTGTGAACGAGCTGTACAAGTACAGAGAAGGAGATGTCAATCAGGCTCTCTTCGGCACAGCTGTCAGAACTGTAATTGTTCTCATGGCGCCGTTTGTACCTCATATTACAGAGGAAATCTGGCAGGATCTCGGATATGAAGGTTCGGTGCATGAACAGAGCTGGCCTTCATACGATGAAGCAGCACTGGTAAAGGATGAGGTTGAAATTGTTGTTCAGATTAACGGCAAGAACAAGGAAAAGATCAACATCCCCGGTGAAGCAACAAGAGAGGAAATGCTGAAGATAGCAGAGGATAACGAAACAATTAAGGAACTTACCGCCGGCATGAACGTTGTGAAGGTGATAGCTGTTCCGGGAAGACTCATAAACGTTGTTGTTAAAGGTTAAAGTTCCGGAAAGGAATTAAATGGGAGATAAAGAGAATAAAACAAAACAAAAGAAAACAAAACAGACAAGAAAGCCCGCTGCAAAGTCAGCGGTGAAGGCTGTATCAAAGGCGGCGGGCAAAACAGATACCAGAAAGTCAAAGTCGGCACCTAAGAAACAGATCAGAAAGGCAAAACAGGAAAAGAAACAGCCTGCAGAGGTTAAGATTATCCCTCTTGGCGGTCTGGGTGAAATCGGAAAGAACATGACAGCCATTGAATATGAGAATGAAATAATTCTTATAGACTGCGGTCTGTCCTTTCCCGACGATGACATGTTCGGAATCGATAAGGTAATTCCCGACTTCGATTACATAGTAAATACCGATAAAAAGATTAAGGGACTTATTATTACACATGGACATGAGGATCACATCGGTGCAATTCCGTATCTGCTGAAGGAAATAAACGTTCCGATATATGGGCTCAGATTCCCCCTTGGTCTTATTGAGAACAAGCTGAAGGAGCACGGAATACGTGGAGATTTCCATGTTATTGAAGCAGGAAAGGAATTCCGTCTGGGACGGTATTTCACCATAGAACCCATAAGGATTACCCACTCCATTGCGGATTCGGTATGCTACAGCATCAAGACTCCGGCAGGCAGGGTATTTCATACAGGAGACTTCAAGATAGACTTCACACCTGTTGACGGTAATCCGATTGACTTCGCCAGGCTGGCACAGATAGGCTCAGAGGGTGTGATGCTGATGATGGCAGACAGCACCAATGTTGTACGTCCCGGATATGCCCAGTCGGAAATGGTGGTGGGAGAAACCCTTGACGGCATATTCAGAAGATCCAAGAAGAGAATCATCATTGCAACATTTTCTTCAAATGTCCACCGAATTCAGAAGATAATAGATATCGCTCTCCAGTGCAACAGAAAGGTTGCGGTATCCGGAAGAAGCATGGTGAATGTGGTGGAACTTGCCAGGGAGCTGGGTTACATCAAGATTCCTGAAAGCAGACTCATAGACCTTAACAAGGCAGGAAACATTCCGGACAGGGAGCTTGTAGTAATCACAACCGGCAGCCAGGGGGAACCGATGTCGGCTCTGGCAAGGATGGCCTCAAACGATCACAAGGCTATTAACATCAGAGCCAATGACATGGTCATTCTCTCATCGACACCGGTGCCGGGTAATGAGCTTACCGTTGCAAATGTTGTTAACCAGCTTGTGGCAAAGGGCGCCGAGGTTATATACTCCGACATTGCGGAGACCCATGTATCAGGACATGCATGCCGGGAGGAACTGAAGCTGATGCATTCCCTTATCAGGCCGAAGTATTTCATGCCTGTTCACGGTGAGGCACGTCACCTTCAGACCCATGCGGACCTGGCACATGATCTTGGAATGCCGAGAGACAGAATCTTCATTCTGAATAACGGTGATGCTCTGACACTTTCCAATAAGGGAGCTGTGAAAACCGAGAAGGTTGCAGATGCAGAGGGCATATTTGTTGACGGTCTGGGAGTGGGCGATGTTGGAAATATCGTTCTGAGAGACAGAAGGCTGCTCTCTGAGTCAGGACTTATCATTGTGGTGGCATCCATAGATAAGGAGGCGGGGATGATTGTTGCCGGACCTGATATCATTTCCAGAGGCTTTGTATATGTGAGAGAGAATGAAGATCTCATAGATGCAGCCTGTGAAAGGGCGGAGTCAATAATAATTGACTGTCTTGCAAAGAACATGAAGGACTGGAACGGAATTAAGACAGCGGTGAGAGAAGGCCTCAGGAAGTACATCTATAGCAAAACCGAGAGAAGTCCGATTATTCTTCCGATATTCATGGAGGTTTAGTTACAGAAAGGGTAAATTATGAACGTATACGATCAGGCTCATCAGTTAGCCAAGGCAATTAAAGAATCAGAGGAATGCAAGCAGTTCAACGAGGTAAAGGAACAGGTTGAAGCAAATCCGGATCTTGATGCTGCCATCAAGGATTTCATGAAAAAGCAGTTTGAATTTCAGGCATCACAGATGATGGGACAGGAACTGGATCAGGAGGAATTCCTTAAGCTCCAGCAGCTCAGTGCTGTTCTCATGCAGGATCCTCTCACAGGAAGATATTTTCAGAATCAGATGGTTTTCAGCCAGATGATGTCTGATGTTTACAAGATTATAGGCGACGCTGCAGACTTTGGAATCGGCCCCATGGGGGATGTAGGTAACATGAGATAATGGCTGAACAGTTAAACAGAGACAACATGATAAAGAGCCCTGAGGAGCTTCTGAATATACTTACGGCAGAAGCCATGGGGGACAAGTGTTTTGAGCATATTCTGGGATTTATCAGACCTGGAATGACAGAGCTTCAGGTTGCTGAGGAAATAGAGAGAACTCTCTTCGCACTGGGAGCTGAAGCATTGGCATTTGACACCATATGTGTTTCCGGTGCGAACACATGTCTGCCCCACGGAATGCCGTCGGACAAGGTTATTGAAGAGGGTGACCTGCTGACCATGGACTTCGGAGGTGTTTACAAGGGCTTTTGCGGTGACATGACAAGAACTGTAGGAATCGGGTGCCTCTCCCAGGAGCAGATTCACGTGTATGATGTGGTTCTGAGAGCTCAGCTGGCAGCCCTGGGCAGATGCTGCGACGGAGTAACCTGTGCAGATGCTGACGCTGCAGCAAGGGACATTATTGATGCCGAGGGTTATGGCAGCTTTTTCATCCACACAACAGGCCACGGCGTGGGCAGGGAGGTTCACGAGGCACCTCGTCTTGCGGGAAACAGCCCTGATGTGCTGACAACGAACATGGCAGTTACAGTGGAACCGGGAATATACATTCCTGACAGGTTCGGGGTGCGTATTGAGGACTTGGCAATCATTACCGATTTTGGTATAATAAACGCGACTAAATCCGTTAAAGAATTAATTATTCTATAATAAATTAGAGAAAGGCAGAACAGATTTATGATTTATGCAGGCGATTTCAGAAAAGGTATTACATTTGAAATTAATGGTGATCCACACGTAGTAATTGATTTCCAGCATGTTAAGCCCGGAAAGGGCGCTGCCTTCGTAAGAACAAAGCACAAGAACATTCTGACAGGTGCCATCAAGGAAGAATCCTTCAACCCTGATGCCAAGTTCCCGAAGGCTCATATCGAAACAAAGACAATGCAGTATCTGTATTCAGACGGCGAGCTTTACTACTTCATGGATCCTGAAACATATGATCAGATTCCGCTTTCAGCAGATCAGGTGGAAGAAGCCATGAAGTATCTCAGAGAGAATGACGAGGCAACAATCAAATTCTACAAGGGCAATGCGTTCCTGGTTGAAGCACCTAATTTCGTGGACCTGGTTGTTACGGAAACAGAACCCGGTGTCAAGGGAGACACTGCCACAAACGTTACAAAGGACGCCACAGTTGAAACTGGTGCGGTAGTAAAGGTTCCTATCTTTATCGAAGAGGGAGAAAGAATCCAGATAGATACAAGAACCGGTGAATATCTTGGAAGATCCAAATAATCAGTTTTGCATGAAAAGGGACGCCGGGCGTCCCTTTTTTCGGAGGTAAAAATGAAAAAGATACTTGTAGTGCTGATAATTCTCGTGGTGGCTCTGTCAGGCGGAATTATATTCTATCTTTCCGGCATAGGTGCTGCCGATCCGGGAAACGATGAGGAGATAACCGTTGAAATTCCTAACGGAAGCGGTGCATCGGCGATTGTGGCTATCCTTGATGAACACGGCCTGATAAAGAACATGACCTGTGCCAAGATTAATGCCAGAATAGGAGGCTACGATTCACTTCAGGCCAACACCTACATTTTCAAAGGCTCCATGACCCTTCCTGAAATGATGAAGGCAATCAATACCGGTGATTTTGAATACATATCAAAAACATCATTCCAGCTGAATGAGGGATACAGACTCACCCAGTGTGCGGAGGCCCTTTCGGAGGTGACTCCATATTCCAAGAAGGAAATAATGGCAACTTGGGATGACAGAGATTATCTTAAGAAACTGATAAAGGATTACTGGTTCCTTACAGATGATATTCTGGATAAGGACATCATTCATCCGCTGGAGGGCTATCTCTACCCGAATACATATTTCATTACAGAGACAGAGCCATCCATTGACAGCGTTACAAGGCTTGCACTTGATGAGATGGACAAAGCCCTTTCGGAAAGAAGGAGTGAAATAGAGTCATCAGAGTTCAGCATCCATGAGTTCCTCACCATTTCTTCCATAGTTACGAAGGAAGGCTGTGCAACGGAGAAGGATGCAGCTCACATTTCCGGAGTGTTTGTTAACAGAATCAAAAAAGACATGTCACTGGGCAGCGATGTTACAGTGTGCTACATATTTGATGAGGACAGAGTGGATCTTAAGGTTTCACAGCTTGATTCCGAATCACCTTACAATTCAAGAAAGGTTCAGGGTCTGATTCCGGGACCGATCTGCACTGTACCTGCAATAGCAATGGATGGAGTTCTGAACTACGAGAAGACAGATGATCTGTTCTTCTATGCAGGTCCTGACGGAACAATTTATTACGCCAAGACAAATGAAGAGCACGAGAAAAATGTATCGGCTCATCCTTGGTCAGAGGAAGATCTTGAACAGTAATATTACAGACAGGAGAGTTGGGGCATTCATAGATAAAATGAATGTCACAGAAAACAGAATACTGGAGGAGTTCAGAAGGAACGCCGAAGAGAATAGAGTTCCTATTATTCTCCGGGAGACAGAGGGCCTTCTCAAAAGCCTTCTGAGACTGAAAAAGCCTGCGCAGCTGCTGGAAATAGGCACTGCAGTGGGCTATTCAGCGTGTGTGTTTGCCGATACCTGCGGCTGCAGGGTTACCTCAATTGAGGCAGATGAGGCAATGGCGGATAAGGCAGTCAGGAACATAGAAAGCCTTGGTTTCGCATCTCACATCAGGGTGCTGAGAGGAGACGGCAGAGATGTTCTGAGGCGGCTTCACCGTGAGGAGTCCGAAGTTGAAGACGGGAAATACGACATGGTGTTTATAGACGCCGCCAAGAGCCATTACAGGGAGTTCTGGGATCTTTCCCTGCCTTTGCTTAAGCCTGATGCTCTGATTGTATGCGACAACGTCCTGATGAAGGGCATGACCGCATCAGATGAATTTGACACCAGAGGAAGATACAAGACATCAATCAGAAAGATGAGAGAGTTTCTCGATTACATCACCGGACTTGAGTATGCGAAGACTGCAGTACTGGCTTCAGGTGACGGGATTTCGGTAAGCATAATAGAAAGGAACAGATGAAAAAGGTAGAGCTGCTTGCACCTGCAGGCGATTTGGAAAAACTGAAGATAGCGGTTGAGTACGGAGCTGATGCCGTGTATTTCGGCGGCGAAATGTTTTCGCTTCGTTCCGGAGCCGGAAACATGACTGTGGAAGAGATACGCAGAGGTGTTGAATATGCCCACAGCCGTGGTGTGAGATGTCACATGGCCATGAATGTGTATGCACACAACGAGGATATAATTCCTCTCAAGGCTTATCTGAAGGAAATTCGGGATATTCCCATAGACGCCTTCATAGTATCTGATCCGAGCGTTATGGCTGCGATACAGGAAGCAATACCGGATGCCGAGCTGCATCTTTCCACCCAGGCCAATATGACCAATTATGTAACAGCCGGTTTCTGGCATAAAATGGGCGTTAAACGGGTCGTTCTGGCCAGGGAGCTGATGCTTGATGAAATCCGTGAAATAAGAGAAAAAACGCCTGAAAGCCTTGAGCTTGAGGGGTTCGTTCACGGAGCAATGTGCATTTCCTATTCAGGAAGATGTCTTCTGTCAAATTTCATGACGGGAAGGGATGCCAACAGAGGAGAGTGCGCTCACCCCTGCAGATATAAATACAGACTGGAAGAGGAAAAACGCCCCGGAGAATACTGGCCAGTTGATGAGGATGACAGAGGCACTTACATTTTCAACAGCAAGGACCTTTGCCTCCTGGAACACATTCCCCAGCTGATGGATGCGGGAATCACCTCATTCAAAATCGAAGGACGAATGAAGAGCATATTCTACCTGGCTCACGTTATCAAGGCCTACAGAAGGGCAATTGACACCTATTGTGAGGATCCCGACGGCTACACATTCCAAAGGGAGTGGTACGATGAAATGTGCAAGGCAAGCCACAGGGAATTCACCACTGGCTTCTATTTCAGAAAGCCCACAAACGAGGATCAGAATTACCTTACAAGTGCATATACCAGAGACTACAGCTTCACGGGGATTGTCAGAAGCTATGATGAAGACACATCCATCGCGCTGGTGGAGCAGAGAAACAAGATGGAAATCGGTGATACAATTGAGGTTTTCGGTCCAACCGGCAGCTTCTTCACTCAGAAACTGGAATACATGACGGATGAGGAGGGGAACAGCCTTCAGTCGGCACCCCATCCTCAGCAGATGTTAAAGATAAAACTGGATAAACCGGCAGGTCCGAATTACATGTTGAGAAAGGAGAAATGATTCATGACTGCTGACCCTTTACCCTTATGGGGCACTATAGTATTACTTGTAATAATATTGATTAATGCTTATTTCAGTGCTGTCAGAAAGGCAATTGCCTCAGTAAACAAGGCCAATATCAGAGAGATGGCTGAGGAGGGCAATTCCAGAGCGGAGAAGGCATTGAAGATAATAGAGAAGCTTCCGGACAGCAAGCTGTCCATAAGATGCCTCAATGTCTTTCTTTACATGCTTTTCTGTCTCACGGCATTGTACTCCTATGTGGGGCCTGTTTCAGGATTGCTGGACAGGGTTATTGGAAACCCCGGCGCTGCCTTCGGTGTGGCCGCCGTACTGACATTCCTGATATCAACCGTGTTCCTGATGGCGCTGGGAGAAATGGTTCCCAGACGAATCGCACTGCAGCATACGGAGGGCATTACCGTTAACGGGGCAGTGCCTGTGGGAATACTCAATGTTGTAATGAAACCCTTTATGGTTCTCGTGTGGGCTCTGTCATTTGTTGTTCTGAAGGTGCTTCGTCAGCGTACTGATCTTAACGACAATGAGTACAGTGAAGAAAACATTGTGGAAATGCTTGAGGCAGGACGAGAAAGCGGTGAGCTGAAGGAAGAGGGCAAGAAGATGATTACCGGCGTCTTTGCCTTTGACGACATTCTGGCTTACGAGATAATGACTCCGAGAACAGATGTCTTTGCCATCGATATCAACGATCCCGCCGATGAGTATATAGACGAGCTCATGGAACTCAGATACTCCAGAATTCCTGTATACGAAGATGACAGCGACAACATTATCGGTATTCTCTACATTAAGGACTACCTGATAAAGGCCAGGGAGGACGGTTTCGAAAACGTTGACATCAAATCAATACTAAGAACTCCGTATTTCGTCCCTGAGACCAAAAACATAGATTCCCTGTTCTTCGAGCTTCAGAAGACGAAACAGCATATAGCCATTCTAATCGACGAATACGGCGGCTTTTGCGGCATCGTAACCATGGAGGATATCATCGAAGAGGTTATGGGTGATATCGATGACGAATACGATGAAGAGGAAGAGGAAATCAGAGAAATCGGCAGAAACCTCTACATTGTAGAGGGAAGCATGGATATCGATGACCTTAACGAGGAACTGGGTCTCAATCTGGAATCCGAGGATTCTGAAACCATCGGAGGTTTCCTGATAGAGCTCCTGGGTGAAATTCCTGATGAGGAAAACATCGGCAAGGAAATATTCTTCGAAAATTGTGTTTTCACAATTAAAACAGTTAAGGACAGGCGAATAGAACAGATTACAATAAAGATTAACGACATTAACGACAAGGTAAGTGAAAATGGCTGAGAACAGAGAAACAACGTCGGTATCTGACGAAGTGATTGCGATATGCGCTGTGAACGCGGCTCTCAAGACCGAAGGCGTCCTGAGAATGGCCGGGGGACTTTCGAATGCCCTGAGCAGAAACCTTCTGGGAAAGGAGCTTCTTTCAAAGGGAGTTAAAGTCAGCCAGAGCAGCGGCCGAATCGAAATCGATGTAAACATCATTGCCAGATACGGGTGCAAAATACCCCAGGTTGCCTGGGACATTCAGGAAAACGTAAAGACTGAGGTTAAGGAAATTACCGATCTGAAGGTAAATGCCGTAAACATTCACGTACAGGGAGTAGAAAAAGATGACCAGAAATGAGGCAAGAGAAATAATGATGCAGATCCTCTATGAGCTTGATGCATCAAAGACCATCGAAAAGGACAAGACAGACAATCTGGCAGACGCCCGTGCAAAGGCAGCCGCCCTGGCATCGGAAAGACTGTCGGGGGGACATATCAAGAGGGGAACGGATCTGATATGTTCAATACTGGACAATCTTAAGGACATTGACAGCTCCATAAACGAATTCAGCGCCAAGTGGAAGACCTCAAGGATGCCTAAGGTAGATCTGGCAATAATGAGACTGGCTATTGGTGAAATCAGATTCAGCGAAGACATCCCTGAACCGGTGTCTGTCAATGAAGCCATTAACCTGGCAAAGAAATTCAGCACAGACAACTCAGCCAGATTCATTCACGGAATTCTGGGCGCTGTTACCGGCAAATAAAAATGAAAAGAGAAAGATACATCCTGGGAATTGATACAAGCAACTACAAAACCTCAATTGCCCTCACGGATGAAATGGGCATAGTATGTGATTTGCGAAGGTTTCTCACGGTGAAACAGGGAACCCGGGGACTCAGACAGTCCGAGGCGCTGTTTCAGCATGTGAAGAATTTACCGGAGCTTTTCGGTGAAATGAGGGGCGGCTATGGAGACTCAATAGCTGCCGTATCCTATTCCGAAAGACCGAGACCTGTTGAGGGCTCATACATGCCCTGTTTTCTTGCGGGAAAAAGCTTTGCTGAATCCCTGGCATCTGTACTGGGAGTTCCTGCACTGGGGTATTCCCATCAGGAGGGACATATCGAGGCGGTGAGACACAGCAGCGGAATTCCCGGTGACAGGGATTTCATTGCCTGTCATTTTTCCGGCGGTACATGTGAGATAATGAGAGTGAAACAGAAAAAGGTAACAGAGAGGTCCGCCTTTGATCTGGAAACTCTTGGCGGATCCAGGGACATTTCCTTCGGGCAGCTTCTCGACAGAACGGGAGTTGCCTCAGGGCTTGCCTTTCCATGCGGGGAGGAAATGGATCGAATAGCAGTAGAGTCGGAGGCAGATGAAAACCTTTTATCGCTGATAAAGGTAAAGGATGGCTGGGTGAACCTTTCAGGAATCGAAACTCAGATAATGAGAAACATAGAAAGCGTTTCCAGGGACAAACTCTTCCGGGAGGTTTTTCGTAAAACCGCAGATGCCATGGCTCTGATGCTGCGTCAGGTTACTGAGCTATCGGGTCTGAAAGATGTACTCCTTTCAGGAGGAGTATCCTCCAGCAGATTCATTAGAGACAGCCTTAGAGGACAGCTTGCTGAACTGAATCTGTACTTTGACGGATCGAATCTTTCCTCAGACAACGCTGTGGGCACAGCCTTTCTGGGAGGTAGATATCTATGGGATTAAAACCTGTACCGGTGGGACAGCTTAACAATTACATAGGAAGGGTGCTGAAAACTGACCCAATACTGAGCAACATATCGGTTGTGGGAGAAATAAGCAACCTCAAGTACCACAGCTCCGGCCATGTGTACTTTTCACTGAAGGATGACAGCAGCAGGGTAAACTGTTTTCTCTCATGGGGAAACCTGCAGAATATCTCATGTCCCCTTGAGGAGGGAATGGAGGTAGTAGCTGCCGGCTTCATTTCCGTATATGAGCGGGGAGGCTACTATTCACTGAACGTGCGTGACATCGAGGTGAACGGCAGGGGACAGCTAGCGGCTGCCTTTGAAAAACTGAAAGCCAAACTGGGAGAAGAAGGCCTCTTCCGAGAGGAGCACAAGAAGGAACTTCCTTTCTTTCCCTTGAAGATAGCTGTAGTAACCTCTGAAACCGGAGCGGCTGTAAGAGATATTATCAGAACCATCAAGAACAAAAACAAAGTAGTGGATATTCTCGTTTATCCCGTGCTTGTCCAGGGGCCGGCAGCCTCCGGGGAAATATCATCAGCCATAGATGATATCAATGTTAACCATAAAGATGTAGACGTGATTATCACAGGAAGAGGCGGGGGCTCTATGGAGGAGCTATGGGCCTTTAATGAGGAGACCGTTGCCCGCAGCATATATGAATCTGAAATACCTGTCATATCCGCGGTGGGACATGAAACGGATTTTACCATTTCGGATTTCATTGCTGACAGAAGAGCGGCAACACCTACTGCTGCAGCGGAGATGGCGGTTCCGGATACGGGAGAGCTCGAGGCAGAGCTTGACAGAATCTCCCTGGAGATGACTTCGGATCTGGGTCTGGCAATTGCCAGGAGAAAAGAGAGGCTGGAGGCTTTGAATCCCACAGCATTTGCCAGAAATCTCAAGTCTCGAATTCTCTACGAACAGGTAAATGCCGACAGATTAATTGAGGCGATGGGCGATGCCATGAATAATCGTCTTGTTTCGGCAAGGAACAGAGTGGAAATGCTGAGGGAATTCATAGAATCTTCAAATCCGAAGGCTATACTTGCCAGAGGATATTCTGTGGTAACGGATAACAGCGGGAAGATTATTCGCAGCACCGATGAGCTGAGTGAGGGCCTTGGTGTAAACATTGAAACAGGTAACGGAACTGCTGAGGCAGTTATTACAGGAATAAAGAAAGGGGAGGAATATCCATGAGCGAAAAGAAAACAACATTTGAAGAATCCCTCAAGAAGCTTGAGGCCGCTTCAGAGAAGCTGAAGTCTCAGGATACATCCCTGGAGGAGGCCATAAACAACTATCAGGAGGGGCTGAAGCATTACAAGGAATGCAGCAGGATACTCAAGGAGGCAGAACAGAAAGTCGAGGTGCTTACAAAATGAACGATCTGACATTTGCTGATTACAGAAACATGCTTGAGGAACATCTTACGGATTTCATTCCGGATGTTGACCAGAAGAGCATAACTCTTTATGAATCCATGAAATACAGTATCAATGCAGGAGGCAAGAGAATCAGGCCTGTTCTTCTTATGGCTGCCTGTGACTTTTGCGGCGGCAAGGTTGCGGAGGCGCTGCCATATGCCTGTGCGATTGAATACATCCATACATATTCCCTGATCCATGACGATCTGCCATGCATGGATGACGATGATCTGAGGAGAGGAATACCAACTAACCACAAGGTATACGGTGAAGCAGTTGCAACCCTTGCCGGAGACGGACTCCAGTCTGTTGCCTATGAAGTAATCTACAAGGACATGCTCCTTTACTTCGATGATCCCGATGCGCTTAAGAGAAGAATCAGAGCGGGCCTTGAAATTGTGAAGGGCTCCGGAGTTAAGGGAATGGTGGCAGGACAGATTGCCGACATAGAAGCCGAGGACAAGAACTGCTCAAAGGAGCTTCTCGATTATATTCACATAACAAAAACTGCGGACCTCATAAGGGCTTCTGTACGTTCAGGTGCAATGCTGGGAGGCTGCAGCGAGAAGGAACTGGAGGATCTTTCCGTTTATGCCGAGAACCTTGGGCTGGCTTTTCAGATATGCGACGACATTTTGGACATTGAAGGCAGTGAAGAGGAGATGGGAAAGAAAACCGGGGCAGATGCAGAAAAGAAAAAGGCAACCTACCCTGAGGTATACGGTCTTGAGGAATCAAAGGCAAGACTGAGAGAACTGACAGATGCAGCAATTAACGCTTTAGCAGATTATTATGACAATGCCGAACTATTTGTTCAGCTTGCGAAGGATCTTGCTACAAGAAGCAAATAGATAACTGGAAATCGAGGTTGAACATGAACAAATACATAGCCTCACACGTTTTCCCGGATGAGTTAAGAGAGATGAGTTACGATGAGCTCGAACTTCTTTCATATGAGCTCAGAGACTTCCTGGTTGATTCCGTTTCCAGGACAGGAGGACATCTTGCATCAAATCTGGGAATTGTTGAGCTGACAATAGCACTTCACAGGTGCTTCAATACACCGGAGGACAAAATTGTCTGGGATGTGGGTCATCAGACCTATGTCCACAAGATTCTCACAGGCAGGATGGAGGGCTTTGAGAATCTCAGACAGCTTGGAGGCATGAGCGGCTTCCCTAAAACCTCCGAAAGCGAGTACGACCTGTTTGATACAGGTCACAGCAGCACATCTCTTTCTCTGGGTCTGGGACTTGCTGCTGCCAGGGACATGAAGGGTGAAGACTATAAGGTGGTTTCAGTAATCGGAGACGGTGCCATGACAGGGGGCATAGCCTACGAAGCCCTTAACAATGCCGGAAACATGAACACTAACTTCATTGTGGTTCTTAACGATAACGGCATGTCCATTTCACCGAATACGGGAGGCCTGTCAAGATCACTGGGAAGAATTACAAGCACAGACAAGTACATTCACATGAAGACCCAGGTTAAGAAGGGATTCTCCAAGGTTCCCGTAATCGGAGAGAGCATGATTTCCGGAATTCACAACGCCAAGGAAAATATAAAATATGCGGTTATAGACGGAATTCTCTTTGAAGAACTGGGCTTCAAGTACATAGGCCCGGTGGACGGTCATAATATTAAGGAAATGTGTGAAACTCTGGAACATGCCAAAAGCATAAAGGGTCCTGTTCTCATACACGCCGTAACCCGCAAAGGCAAGGGCTATTCAAAGGCGGAAGAAAATCCTGATGTTTTTCACGGTATCGGCGCATTTGATGTTGAGACAGGCAAGCCGACATCAAAGTCCAAGGGTGAATCATATTCTGAAGTCTTTGGCAGGAAGCTTACTCAAATGGCAGGCAGGGACAACCGCATTGTTGCAGTCAGCGCCGCCATGGTTTCAGGTGTGGGTCTTGAAGGATTCAGAAGTTCCTATCCAAAACGTATTTTTGATGTGGGCATTGCCGAGGAGCATGCCGTAACCTTCAGTGCAGGCATGGCAAAGGCGGGACTCAGACCATATGTGGCAATATATTCATCATTCCTTCAGAGAGCATACGACCAGATAATCGAGGATGTATGTCTTCAAAATCTGCCAATTACCTTCTGCATAGACAGAGCAGGTGTAGTTGGTGCAGACGGAGAGACCCATCACGGAATCTTCGATATCTCATATCTGAAGTCAATGCCTAACATGACTGTACTGGCACCTTCAGAGCCTGAAGAGCTTGAGAAAATGCTTGAGCTGTCCCTTACTCTTGAGGGTCCCTGCGCCATCAGGTATCCAAGGGGTACAGGACATAAGCTGAAGGGCAGCTGTGAACCTCAGCCCGGTAATGCCGTAACTGTTAAGAGAGGAACTCAATGCCAGATATGGGCAGCCGGATCCATGGTATCCCAGGCAATCAGTGCAGCCGAGATACTGAAGGAAAGGGGATACAGCATCAGCGTTGTGAACCTTGCATCGCTGAAGCCCCTTGACGAGAAGAAAATCCGGGCTGCCGGAAAGAAATATCCGTTAATAGTAACTGTAGAGGATGGAGTAATTTCCGGAGGAATAGGAGAATCCATCTCAGCACTGCTGTCCGGCTCGGATGCATCGGTGATAAACCTCGGCTGGCCCGACAGGTTTATCGAACACGGCACACAGCAGCAGCTTTATGCCAAATACGGACTTGACGGAGAGGGCATTGCAGCCTGTATAGAAAAAAGACTGAAAAGAAAATGAAAAAAAGATTAGATGTTCTCACAACTGAAAAGGGATTGTTTGATTCCCGTGAAAAGGCCAAGACAAGCATAATGGCCGGTCTTGTACTTGTGGACGGTCAGGTTATTGACAAGCCCGGTACAAGCGTGGATGAAGAGTCCGAAATAAGCCTGAAGGAGGTTCTTTGTCCATATGTGAGCCGTGGGGGGCTTAAGCTTGAAAAAGCACTTGATACGTGGAATTTCAGCCTTCAGGGCGCCAAGGCAGTGGATATAGGAGCATCCACCGGCGGCTTTACCGACTGCATGCTCCAGAGGGGTGCCTCCAGGGTTTACTGCATTGATGTAGGCTACGGACAGCTGGACTGGAAGCTGAGAAACGATCCCAGAGTGGTAAACATGGAAAAGTGCAATGTAAGGTACCTTGACATTGACGAGATAGGAAGGGATGTGGACTTTATCAGCATCGATGTATCCTTCATTTCCCTCAGGCTTGTTTTCCCTGTGGCATCAGAACTCCTTTCGGATGAGGGATGTCTCGTGTGTCTGGTGAAGCCTCAGTTCGAAGCCGGCAGGGATCAGGTTGGCAAGAAGGGTATTGTACGGGATCCTGCTGTTCACAGACAGGTAATAGAGAATGTAATTGGCTACGGAGAGGCAAACGGACTCTATTCCTGGGGACTGGAATATTCTCCGGTAACGGGAACAAAGGGAAATATTGAATATCTTCTTTTCATGAAGAAGAAAAAGTGCGATAATACTGTAGATGTGAATAAAATTGTTGATGATTCACATAAAACTCTGGATTAGAAGCGACAGCTTTTATATAATTTAACCAATTGTGTATTATTAAATAAAATAGGAGGATATGGAAATGGAAATTGCAAAAAGAGTCGCAAGCATGCAGTTCTCACCAATCAGAAAGTTCAACAAGTACGGCTTTGAAGCTGAAGCCAACGGCAAGACTGTGTACAGACTGAACATCGGTCAGCCTGACGTTGAAACTCCTGAATGCTTCAAGGAAGCTATCAACAATTTCGACAAGAAGGTAATCGCATATGCAGAATCAGGCGGCGTTACCGAACTGCTGGATGCGATGATCGATTACATGAAGCTTTATGACATGAACTATGAAAGAGAAGACATTCTGATTACAAATGGCGGATCGGAAGCTCTTACTCTGATTTTCACTTCTCTTCTGAATCCGGGAGAAGAGGCATTAATTGCTGAACCATTCTACACAAACTACAACACTTTCTGCAATCAGGTTAACGGCAAGCTGGTTCCGCTCACAACAAGTGCTGAGGATGGATATGCATGGGCAAAGAGAGATCTCATTGAAGCAGCAATAACACCTAACACCAAGGCAATCTGCTGCATCAGCCCGGGAAATCCTACCGGAAGAGTTCTGACTCTTGATGAAATGAAGCTGATAGGAGAGATAGCAAAGGAACACGATCTGTGGATTATCTCCGACGAAGTATACAGAGAATTTGCTTATGATGACAGGGAGGTTACATCCTTTGGTATGCTTGAAGACCTTGCTGACAGAGTAATTCTTGTTGATTCTGTATCAAAGAGATACTCTGCCTGCGGTGCCAGAGTAGGCGCTGTTATTTCAAAGAACAAGGAGCTTATGAGCGGGATCCTCAAGCTGGCTCAGGGAAGACTCTGCTGTCCTACTCTTGAACAGGTTGGGGCAGCGGCTCTGTACAGACTGGACAAGAGCTACTATGATGAAGCAAAGGCTGAATACTGCGCAAGAAGAGATGCAGCATATGAAGAAATCTCAAAGATTCCGGGTGTTGTATGCCAGAAGCCTGGCGGCGCATTCTATCTTACAGCTAAGCTGCCTGTTGACAGTACTGAAGATTTTCTCATGTTCATGCTTACAGAATTTGATGATAACGGCGAGACAGTAATGTTCACTCCTGCATCGGGATTCTATGCTACACCGGGCCTGGGCAAGAATGAAATGCGTATTGCATATGTACTGACTCCGGACAAGATGAGAAGAGGCGCAGAACTTATTAAACTCGGAATTGAAGCATATAACAAAAAACTTGGTAAATAACGAATGAAGAAAGAGGCAAAATCGAAGCTGTCACCCATGATGCAGCAGTATCTTGATATTAAGAAGGAACATCAGGATTCAATCCTGTTCTTTAGGCTGGGTGATTTCTATGAAATGTTTTTTGATGATGCCGAAACAGCTTCAAGGGAACTTGAGCTGACACTTACAGGTAAACAATGCGGTTTAGAGGAAAGGGCTCCCATGTGCGGAGTCCCTTTCCATGCCGCAGAAACCTATATTGGAAGGCTCATTGAAAAGGGCTACAAGGTCGCAATCTGCGAGCAGGTTGAGGATCCTGCCGCTTCAAAGGGCATCGTGCGCAGAGAGGTTATTCAGATTGTAACCCCAGGCACGGTAATCAGCAGCGGAATGCTGAAGGAAGACGAGAACAACTACATCGCATCGGTATTTGCAGACAGTGAATCAATAGGGCTGTCCTATTGTGATGTTTCCACAGGTGAAATCAGACTGACCTCAATAACAAATCCGGGGAAGCGTGAAGCCCTGGTTAACGAGCTGGTGAAGATAAACGCCAGAGAGGTTATCATGAATGAGGAAACTGCCGATGCCATTGACATTGAAGACATCAGGCCGATTTGTGAGGCCTGTTTTAATATTGCAGGAAGCTTCTGCTACAGAGAGGAAGCAGCAAGAGATGCCATTTTGAGACAGTTCAAGGTGGGAGCCCTACATGGTATAGGGATAGAGGAGGGTTCAGCGGCTGAATCCGCACTGGGAGCATTGCTCCTTTACCTCCATGACAACCAGAGAAATGAGCTTTCACATATAAGAGAACTGAGTGTTTACTCCATGGAGCAGCACATGTCTCTGGACAAGTCCACAATAAGGAATCTGGAAATTACAGAAACTCTCTTTGAAAAGAAGCTCCAGGGCTCACTGCTGGGGGTGCTGGACAAGACGAATACGGCCATGGGAAGCCGTAAGATGAAGCAGTGGCTCAGGGAACCTCTCAAGGATGTTGACCTGATTAACGGCAGACTTGAAGGAGTTCAGCTTTTCCTGGATTATCCGATACAGCGGAACAATATCAGAGAGTGCCTGAAGCAGGTTTACGACTTCGAGCGGCTGGCAGGACGAATAGCCACGGGAAAGGCTAACGGAAGGGATCTTATCGCCCTGAAGGAATCCTGCAGTGTTCTGCCTGAAATAAGATACGAGCTCCAGAGCCTGGGAGGAAACCTTCTTTCGGAGCTTCATAACATGATAAGCCCCCTTGAGGACGTATTTGAAATCATTGACAGAGGCATAGTTGATGAACCCCCTTATACAGTAAAGGAGGGTGGACTCATTAAACCGGGATTCTCCCGTGAGCTCGACGATCTCAAGGCTTCCATTGCAGATGCTCAGCACTGGATAGCTTCCCTTGAGGGTTCAGAGCGGGAGAGAACAGGAATAAAGAACCTTAAGGTCGGATTCAACAAGGTTTTCGGTTACTATCTTGAGGTTACCAAATCCTATTACGACCTTATACCTGAGGACTATATCAGAAAGCAGACTCTGGTAAACTGCGAGAGATTCATAACACCTGAGCTGAAGGAAACGGAAAGACTCGTTCTCAATGCGGAAACGGAAATAAACAGACTGGAGTACGATCTGTTCTGCGAAATGAGAGATCAGCTCCGGCTTCGTATAGGTGAAATACAGAAAACATCTGCCGCAATTGCTGCTGTAGATGTGCTTGCTGCCTTTGCACAGGTTTCCGAGAAAAACGACTACAGACGTCCTGAAATTGACGGAGGGGATGTGATTTCCATTGAAAAGGGAAGACATCCGGTAATCGAAACCACAATAAGAGACGGCATTTTCGTCAGCAACGACACCTACCTTGACAGAGATGGGTCGAGTCTGATGATAATAACCGGCCCGAACATGTCCGGCAAGTCTACATATATGCGACAGACGGCCCTCATTGTTCTCATGGCCCAGGCTGGCTGCTTTGTTCCCGCCAGAAAAGCCCATATCGGAATATGCGACAAAATATTTACAAGAATAGGTGCCTCGGATAACCTTGCCCAGGGGCAGAGTACCTTCTTTGTGGAAATGAGCGAGCTGTCATATATACTGAACACCGCCACATCAAAATCACTTGTTATTCTTGATGAAATAGGCAGGGGCACAAGCACCTATGACGGCCTGTCAATTGCATGGGCTGCCGCTGAATACCTGTGCAGTCCCGATAGGAGAATGAGAACCCTATTTGCCACCCACTATCACGAGATGACGGTGCTGGAGGAAACCCTCAAGGGCGCAAGAAATCTCAATGTTGATGTTTCCGAGGACGACGGAAACATAGTATTCCTTCACAAAATAGTGGAGGGCAGCGCCAGCAGATCCTACGGAATTCATGTGGCGAAACTTGCCGGGGCTCCGGCTGAGCTCCTTGAGAACGCATCAATTCATCTTGATGAACTGAACAGCGGAAATGAAAAGAATCCGGGAGCAATGGCCGGCAGCAATCAGAAATCAGGCCATGAAGAATCCCGGGATACAGGTGTGCAGCTTTCAATATTCGACAGTTTACCAAATGAGGCTGTATGTCGCCTGAGAGATATAGATTTAATGAACACCACACCTTCCGAGGCCCTCCGGCTTCTGGAGGAGATAAAATCAATGATTTAACGTGTTTTGTTGATACCATGATAAGAGTTCTTGATAAGAAAACTGCAGATAAGATTGCTGCAGGTGAGGTTATAGACAGACCTGTGTCCATAGTAAAGGAGCTTGTGGAAAACTCCCTTGACGCGGGAGCCTCATCAATAACCATCGAAATCAGAGAGGGCGGCTGCTCATACATACGCATCACCGATGACGGATGCGGAATTGAGGGTGATGAGGCGGAGACAGCCTTTCTTCGTCATGCCACAAGCAAAATCACAAGTGAGCAGGATCTGGAAACAATAGGAACCCTTGGCTTCAGAGGAGAGGCTCTGGCCAGCATTTGCGCTGTCAGCCGGGTTGAAATGATAACAAAGAGAGCAGATGCAAAGGCAGGAAAACGCCTTCTGGTTGAGGGCAGCAGTGTGCTTGAAAACAGCGTCTGCGGATGTCCTGACGGCACCACCATAACCGTTAAGGATTTGTTCTTTAATGTTCCTGCAAGATATAAATTTCTTAATTCAGAGGGAGCGGAGGCAAGGAGAATCATCGATTTCGCATCGAGAATAGCTCTGGCGTACCCGGATGTCAGGTTCAGCGTGATTAACGGTTCAAAAAATGTCTTTACCACCCCCGGAAGGGGAGATATCAGAGCGGCGATAATAAGTGTTTACGGTGCTGATATCGGCAATGATCTGATTCCCGTTGACAAAACAGCCGAAGGCTTCACCCTTAAGGGCTTCGTATCGGGACCGGGAACATCAATGCCTTCAAGAAACCGTCAGGTATTCTGCGTCAACGGACGAATAGTAGCCTCAGGGGTGATGGAACGGGCCCTTGACAGGGCATACAGCGAAAGGCTTTTTACCGGCAGATTCCCTGTGGCTTTCCTGTTTCTGGCGATGCCCCCTGAGAAGCTGGATGTTAACATTCACCCTACAAAGCGAGAAATCAGGTTTGATGATAACGGTGAGGTTGAAGACTTTGTTCAGATGGCTGTCCGGGATGCATTGATGTCACAGGAGGCGATACCTCAGATTCGCAGCACCGGCAGGAAAAGAGAAAAAACTGAATCCGGTGAACAGATAACCTTCAGCAGACCTTCGTTAAAGACTTCTCCGGATTCTATTAAAGATGGAGAATTATCATATAATGGGGAGGAAACTTCCGAAAGGTCAAAGGCCTCTGAGACACCGAGAACAGAAGAAAAGTTTGACATAAATAATATATTGTCTAACTTAAGGGAAAGCCGAAGCTCCGGCACCCGGGTTCAGGATGTTGTTATTCCTGAAGAAAAACCGAAACCCTTTGATTTTGATTCACTGGAGCTTGTGGGAACGCTCTTTAACACATATATTGCCGCACAGTCAGGGGACGTGTTCTATCTAATCGACCAGCATGCAGCCCATGAGAGAGTGTTTTATGAAAAGCTGATGTCCCTTTACAATTCCCGGGATAAAATGATGCAGCAGATGCTCATTCCCCTGAGCTTCAGCGTTTCTGCCGATGTGACGGCATCGGAGGACATGTGGATCACCGGTGTTACTGAAATGGGTTACAGTGTAGAATACTTCGGAAATAATACATATCTGGTCAGAGAAATACCTGCCTTCATGGAGCAGCCTGAAGCTGAGAGCTTTCTTAGGGATCTGTTTGATGAATTCGCCCAAAAGCCTGATCTGACAAACAGGGCTGTTCTGGAAAAGATAATCAGACGTTCCTGCAAATCGGCCGTAAAGGCAGGGGATGTGCTATCGGATGAGGAAAGCAGGGAACTGTTCAGACAGCTTAAGTGCTGTGACAATCCCTTCTCATGTCCCCACGGCAGACCTACTTTTATCAGAATGACCAGGCACGAAATAGAAAGGATGTTCAAGAGAGTCTGAGATTATGAATACTGCCAAAGTACTTGTGATTGCCGGCCCTACAGCCGTTGGAAAAACAGAATACGCCATAAGGGCCTGTAATGCATTTAACGGCGAAATTGTATCCTGCGACTCCATGCAGATTTACAGGTTCATGGACATCGGAAGTGCCAAGCCCACTGCCGAGGAAAGAGATAGAGCCGTTCACCATCTGGTTGACTTTGTGGATCCCCGGGAAAACTTCTCGGCGGCTGAATATCAGAAGCTGGCTCTGGAGGCAATCCATGACATACTGTCCCGGGGAAAGCTTCCGGTAATCTCCGGCGGTACGGGACTTTATCTTAACTCAATCCTTTACGATATGGATTTCGGCGGCGAGGGAGCGGATTCTGAATACAGGAGTTATCTGGAAAGGCTTGCGGAGGAAAAGGGTGACCCGGTTTTGCATGATATGCTCAGGGCCAGGGATCCTGTAGGGGCGGAGAATATACATCCCAACAACCGCAAGAAGATTATCAGAGCCCTAGAGAGGCTGAACAGCGGGGAGTCTTCACTCAGACCCTTCAGCAGCGTGTGCAGGAAGCGACAGGAGTTTGAAGCTGTTCTCCTGGGGCTTACCAGGGACAGAGAGCTTCTCTATGAGAGGATAAATTCAAGAGTGGACAAGCTTATGGAAATGGGTCTTGTGGATGAGGTGCGCCAGCTTATGAACATGGGTCTTGATAAGGAAGACATTTCCATGAAGGGAATAGGATACAAGGAAATATTCGAGTACCTTGAGGGAAGAATGAGCCTTGATGAGACAATTCTGCTGATAAAGAAAAACACCAGGCATTATGCGAAAAGACAGTTAACTTGGTTCAGAAGATATGATAAAATGAGATGGTACAATTTATCGGAATACTTGAATGATGAAAGGGCCTTTGAGGATATAGAGGAGTGGCTGAGGAAAAAACTGTAAAGCTTCACAACAGAAGCGACAAACCGGATAATATTATCCTTAAAGAACATGAAATAGTCTCCAGATGCGAGGAGCTGCAAAGGCAGCTTCCCAGCTTCATGAGAGGCTTTTTTGCTTACCTCAGGGGAAATGTTCTCCCAATGTCAAGGCTGGCCTATCTGACGGATATCAGGTTTTTCTGCCAGTATCTTATTAACGAAACGGATCTTACAGAAGCCCGGGAAACAAGAGAAATCAAGCTGGATGAATTCAGGAATATCAGAGCTGCTGATGTTAACCTGTTTATTGATTACTGCCGCAGCTACAGGGTTGAAAAGGAAAATGAAATCGTTGTTTTCGAAAACACCAACAAGACCCTTGCCAGGAAGAAATCATCTGTCTCGGTGCTGTTTAAACAGCTGTACAGGGATGAGCTTCTGGATAAAAACATAACTGACGGCTTCGATCCAATCCGTGTTCCCAAGCCGGGAGAACGGGAAATCAAGGCACTCCAGGATGATGAGGTTATGATAATGCTGGATGCTGTCACCACAGGCGCCAGCCTTACCCCCAAGGAGCATCAGTACTGGGAGAAAACAAGGAAACGGGACAAGGCCATACTTATCCTCTTTCTCACCTACGGGCTCAGGCTCTTCGAGCTGCAGCAGCTCAACGTGTCTTCCTTCAATTTTAACAGGGGAGAGTTCAAGATATACCGAAAGCGGGACAAGGAAGCAATTATGCCTATGAACAAGTCCGTTACTGAGGTACTGAGGGACTATCTGGACAATGAACGACCTTCAGACGAAAAGATCAAAGAAGGACATCATGATGCGCTGTTTCTGTCCCTTCAGGGCAGAAGAATGACGGAACGGGCAATCCGGGATCTTGTTAAGAAATACACCTCCATCGGTCTGGCAACATCAAGAAAGGGGGGCTACAGCCCTCACAAGCTCAGGGCAACTGCCGCCACGAGTCTCATTGGAAGGGGAAATTCCATATTCGATGTCCAGGAGCTGCTTGATCACGAACAGGTTACAACAACACAGCTGTATGCTTCCCATAAGATGAATGTTAAGAGAGACCTTGTCAGCGACATGGAATGGGAGCTTGAAAGAAAGGAAAGGGACTAAATGCAGAAAAATACACACAATCTTCTTATTAACAACTTCAATATATCAGAAAAGGTGCTTAACATAATTGATGAGGCCGAGAGGGAGGTAGCCGACTGTTTCACAAAGCTTGACGACATAATGGCCTACAACCAGTACAAGGTTCTTGATGCATTCCAGAAGAACGGCATCTGTGACAGACACTTTTCCTGGAACACAGGTTACGGATACGATGATGCGGGCAGGGACGCCACAGAACGGGTTTTCGCAGACATATTCCATGCGGAGGCTGCTCTTGTAAGACCTATAATCGTAAACGGCACCCATGCCTTGAGTCTGGCCCTCACAGGGGTTCTTCGTCCCGGGGATCACATGATTTACTGCACGGGAGCACCCTACGATACACTTGAGGAAACAATAGGAATTCGTGGAGAGGGCAAGGGCTCTCTTAAGGACTACGGTGTGACCTATTCCCAGGTTGAGCTCACACCGGATGGCAGAATCGACCTTGAAGCTGTTGCAAAGGCAATTACCCCTGCCACTAGAATGGTTTGCCTTCAGAGGGCAACAGGCTATGGCTGGAGAAAGGCCATTTCAATCGAAGAAATACAGGAGTGGGCAGAATTTGTCAGAAATATTAACCCTGATATTGTGCGTATGGTGGACAACTGCTACGGGGAGTTCCTTCATGTGAAGGAACCTACTGATGTGGGTGCAGACATAATGGCGGGATCTCTGATCAAGAACCCCGGCGGCGGTCTAGCTCTCACCGGCGGATACATTGCAGGAAGAGCCGATCTGATTGATAAAGTAAGCTACAGGCTCACAACACCGGGAATCGGCGGCGAATGTGGTCTGACCTTCGGACAGACGAGAACAATGCTTCAGGGGCTCTTCATAGCACCGAAGACTGTAAACGGAGCAGTCAAGGGAGCTGTACTCTGTGCACGTGTATTCGAAAAACTGGGCTATGAGGTATGTCCGAAATCGGAGGATCTGAGAAGCGATATCATTCAGGCTGTTAAACTGGGGTCTCCTGAGGCTGTCATAGGCTTCTGCAAAGGCATACAGGCTGCGGCTCCAATTGACTCCCATGTTTCACCTGAGCCTTGGGCAATGCCGGGATATGAAGATCCTGTAATAATGGCTGCAGGTGCCTTCGTTCAGGGTTCCTCAATTGAGCTTTCTGCCGACGCTCCAATCAGAGAGCCGTATATAGTATATTTCCAGGGAGGTCTTACTTATGAACACTCGAAGTTCGGTGTAATCAAGGCCCTCCAGGAGCTTTGTGACCGAGGAACAGTTTCTTTATAAGCTGATTTTACGACTATGGATGAAACTATAAAAGAAAAGCGAAACAATAAATTTAAAAAAATATCTGCAGTACTGAAGTTGCTTGTTTTTGCTGTGATACTCATTGGTATACCGGCATACATTTACTTTTTTCAGAGGGAATTCTTTTCTGGTTTTACAAGCATCAAGGACATGAGGCTGTGGCTTGAACAGTACAAGCACGTGAGCATGCTTGTATATATTGGAGCCCAGGTGCTTCAGATTATAATATGCATTATTCCGGGACAGGCTCTGCAGTTTGCCTCAGGATATCTATTTGGATTTGTTCCAAGCATGCTTCTTTCCATTGCAGGTGCTGCGATTGGCTCCGTTATCGTTTACTACATGGCAAGACTTCTGGGAAAGGATGCTGTTCATATGCTCTTCGGAGAGAAGAAGGTAACGGAGATGATAGACAATATGAACAGTCCCAAGGGTTTAATAATAACCTTTGTGATATTTCTGATTCCCGGAATACCTAAGGACCTCTGCAGCTATGCGGCGGGCCTATCCGATCTGAAGCTGAAGCCCTATCTTATTGTGTCTCTCATAGGCAGAATTCCGGGAATGGTGGGGAGCCTGATAATAGGACATCAGGTGGGCGCAGGGGGATATCTCAGTGCCGGAATAATCGCAGCAGCAGCAGTTGTGCTCTGCGTGCTGGGAGTTATTTTCAGAAAGAAAATAATAGATCTTATTCACAGGGCAACCGACAGGCTTCTTGAAATGTAGCCGGCAAGCAGCCGGAAAGATAGTGAGTGAGTCAGCAAGAGATAAAAGGATAAAGGAGCAAGAAAACAAGGAAACGAACAGGCAGAACAAAAAAGAACAAATTTTCGCAAATACTGTTGACACCGAACAAACATTCTGCTATATTAATACTACGAACAGTTGTTCATAGGGTAGGAAAGTGAGGTGTCACATGAGAAACAACAGCAAAGGCAGAAAAAAATACAGAATCAAATCACCGGTAAGATTTACAGTTTTCCTTGTAATTGTTGTTGGACTCACTGTAGGCGCGTTCGGAATGATTTCAGGATTATATTCAGCTACGGCATTGGATTCACAGCCTAAGGACAAAATCGTTGTGGAAGTTGCTTCCGGTGATACAGTCTGGGACATTGCCTACGAATACAAGAGCACTAATAAGGATACCCGAGAAGCTGTATATGAAATCTGTCGTGAAAACAATCTTAAGGATGGATATATTGAAGAAGGAATGAAACTCAATATTCCGGTAAGTCTTTAACAGGTATCATATATCAAAAGGGTAAAATAAAATCCCTTAAATCGAATAATAGAGCCTCGATATTTTCGGGGTAAATGACAGAATGGTTATAAATGGTACAAACTACTGGGATAGGCCGTTTTCCGCACTTTTTGGCCTATCCCTTACTTCTTTGGCTATATCTATTCCCAAAATTATGATTATCGGAATAGTTGTAAATAAATGTAGATGGCCTGAAACACTCTTCGGTATCTCAGGCCCTTTCCTTTTCATAAGTGAGTTATATTGTTATGCAGGATTGCTGTCAAGATAACTCTGAAGAATTATCACAGCAGCCTGCTTGTCGATTACCTTCTTTCGCTTGGCTCTTGACAAGTCGGCATCGATCAGCACTCTCTCGGCCATTACCGTGGTGAGACGCTCATCCTGATACACTATTTTAACATCTCCCATTCTTTCGGCTCTAAGCTTGTTTTCAAGCTTAGTTGCAAACTGCCTGACCTTTTCTGTCTGGGGGCTGTCTGTGCCGTCAAGTTTCAGCGGAAGGCCCATAACAACAGTGTCGCACAGATGTTCTTTTATCAGGTCGATTACTGCAGCTGTATCCTTCTTAATGCCTATTCTCTCTATGGTCATTATTCCCTGAGCGGTAATATTTAAGGCGTCACTTACAGCGACGCCTATTGTTTTATCTCCTACATCCAGACCGATTTTTTTCATGAAAAAACCTTCCCGTTTAATTACTTGTGCAGGTATGCCTTAATGAGTTCCTCTACCAGATCGTCTCTTTCGATTCTGCCGATAATGTTTCTGGCATTGTTATGACTGGTAATGTAAGACGGATCTCCCGATAAAATGTAACCAACCATCTGGTCTATCGCATTGTATCCCCTCTCTTCGAGAGCATCATAAACGATAGTAAGGATTTCTTCGATTGTTTTCTGCTCGACTCTATCGAAACTATCGTACATTCTTGTCTGTCTATCCATTATTATTTCCTCCAACCATCTTGTTGTTAAAAGTATACCATTAAAATACAATTCATTACAAGTTAAAGATTGTTTATAATGATAATTAACCTAGGGTTAAGCCTTATTCATAAGTTCTACAGCCTTCTCGAAGGCAGCATCAATCTTCGAAGGATCCTTGGCACCGGCCTGGGCCATGTCGGCCTTGCCTCCGCCGCCTCCTCCTGCAGCAGCTGCAATTTCCTTAATCATCTTGCCGGCATGGAGACCCTTGTCAACCAGATCATCTGTTACTGATACAAGGAATGTAACCTTGCCGCCGGATACTGCTGCGAATACCATTACAACATTCTTGTTGTCGGCTTTTATCTGGTCTGAAAGCTCTCTTAAATCATTAATGCCGTAATCCTCGAAACCCTTTGTAATAAGTCTGATTCCGTTAATTTCCTCGGCTTCGTCAATGAGAGAACCAAGGCCTTTGCTCATTTCTGCCCTTTTCAGTTCCTCAAGCTCCTTCTTGAGAGCCTTGTTTTCATCCATAAGAGCGGACACTCTTTCAGCAATAATATCCTTGTTTGATTTCAGGGCTGCCGCTATTGAATTAATTGTATCAAGGTCGGAAACATAATTTGCGAGAATCTGCTGACCTGTTATGGCTTCAATACGCCTTACACCTGAAGCAACACCTGTTTCGCTTACAATTTTAAATGCGCCAAGATCTCCTGAGTTCGCTACATGGGTACCGCCGCACAGCTCTCTGCTGAAGTTACCGATTGAAACAACTCGAACTTTGTCACCGTATTTGTCGTCAAAGAGTGCCATAGCACCATCTTTTTTGGCTTCATCTATATCCATTACTTTCGTAGTAACAGGAATGAAGTGTCTGATTTTATCGTTGACTATTTCCTCTACCCTTGCTATTTCCTCATCTGTCATAGCCTGATAGTGGGAGAAGTCAAATCTGAGGCCGTATCTGTCCACACGGGAACCTGACTGCTTGACATGATCCCCAAGAACCTCCTGGAGGGCCTTGTGGAGCATATGAGTTGCCGAGTGGTTGGCAGCAGTCATGTTTCTGTGTGGTGCAGTAACCATGGCGTCAGTCTTGTCGCCAGTATTGAATTCACCCTTCTGAATGAATACCTGGTGGGTGAATACCTTTCCTGACTTTTTAACGTCATCAACTCTGGCAATGCCCCCATTCTCATTGAAGATGAAACCGTCATCTGCCACCTGACCGCCGCTTTCGGCATAGAAAGGTGTTTTATCCAGAACCATAAGGCAGGTGTCCCCTTCCCTTACGGAATCTACGAAGTCATCATCCAGCACAAGGGATTTGATTACAGCTGATGCATCCAGCGATACATAACCCACAAATTCAGTTTCTCCGGAGAATTCAAGGGTATTGTCATCGTTTTTCCAGCCGGCTCCCTCCATATCCTGTTCTGTTCTTGAGCGAAGCTTCTGCTGTTCCATTTCCCTGCGGAAGCCCTCTTCATCAACTTCATAACCTTTTTCGGAGAGTATTTCCTTTGTCAGGTCAATTGGGAAGCCGTAGGTGTCATGAAGCTTGAAGGCCTTTGCACCCTCTAATACCTTGCTTCCTGCAACAACCATGTCAGCAATGTATTCATCGATGATGCTCATTCCCAGTTCGATTGTTGATGCGAATTTGTTCTCTTCGGAATTAACAACACGTCTAATCATTATTCTGCGCTTTTCAAGCTCAGGATAAGCGCCGCTTGAGGTGTCGATTACCCTGTCACAGAGCTCTGACAGGAACGGTCCTGTAATTCCCAGCTTCCGTCCGTGCATGGCGGCTCTTCTTATGAGTCTTCTGAGAACATACTCCCTGCCCTCGTTGCCCGGGAGAATTCCGTCGCTGATCATGAATGTCATGGATCTCAGATGGTCTGTGATTATTCTGATTGATACATCTGTTGCTTCCGCTCCGTCGCAGTATTTAACGCCGGAAACCTTTTCGACGCCCTCTCTGATGAACTTAACGGTATCAACGTCAAATATTGAGCTTGTATCCTGCATTACGCAGGCCATTCTCTCAAGACCCAGTCCCGTATCGATATTCGGATGAGGCAGATCGGTGTAATTTCCATCCTCATCTCTGTCAAACTGGGTAAAAACAAGATTCCAGAACTCAACATATCTGTCACACTCGCAGCCCGGCTTGCAGTCAGGGCTGCCGCATCCGTGTGCTTCTCCCCTGTCGAAATATATTTCAGAACAAGGGCCGCATGGTCCGGTACCGATTTCCCAGAAGTTATCATCCTTGCCAAGCCTTACGATTCTCTCTTCAGGCATACCAATCATGTCTCTCCAGAGCGCGTATGCTTCATCGTCATTTTCATATACAGTTGCCCAGAGCCTGTCAACAGGCATGTGAAGGTGTTCAGTAATAAACTCCCAGGCCCAGGAGATAGCTTCTTTTTTGAAATAATCACCAAAGGAAAAATTTCCCATCATTTCGAAGAAGGTACCGTGTCTGTCAGTGAACCCCACGTTTTCGATATCACCTGTTCTTATACACTTCTGGCATGTTGTCATTCTCTTTGACGGCGGTGTCTCTATACCCGCGAAGTACGGCTTCAGCGGTGCCATTCCCGCGTTTATCAGAAGAAGACTCTTGTCCTTTTCCGGTACAAGTGAATAGCTCTGTCTTCTGTAGTGTTCCTTTGATTCAAAGAAACTGAGAAACTCTTCTCTGATTTTGTTTAAGCCCATTTTTTCCATGTGATTATCGTTTCCTTTCTTATGTTATCCCGGTTCACGGGTAAAATTGCAAATACTTATTAAAGTATACAACAAAACCCCGGAAGACTCAATATCCGGGGCTTCATTATATGTACACGAGGTCACATTATATGTTTGTGACAATACAAATATATAATTTCTAATTCTCTTTCTCTTTCTCTTTCATGGTACGATTGCTTTTCCACAATGGATCATCTCGATACTCCGAATTAAATGAACCAAATAAACTGGTTTTATTGCTTTTACTCCTGTCAAGACAACCTCGAACCATAAATACGGAAACAGGTATCGCACAGACAAGTATTATGATTGTAAATGCTAGCATGTTGCTCCCCTCCCTAGGAGAAATTTCCCATCATTTCAAAGAAAGTGCCGTGTCTGTCAGTGAAGCCCACGTTTTCGATATCACCTGTTCTGATGCACTTTTGACAGGTTGTCATTCTCTTTGACGGAGGTGTTTCTATTCCGGCAAAATACGGCTTCAGGGGTGCCATGCCAGCATTAATCAGCAGCAGACTCTTGTCATTTTCAGGTACAAGTGAATAGCTCTGTCTCCTGAAGTGATCCTTAGATTCAAAAAAGCTGAGGAACTCTTCCCTAATTTTGTTTAAGCCCATTTTTTCCATGTGATTATCGTTTCCTTTCTTATGATATCCCGGTATAACGGGTTAATTGCAAGACTTATTTAAGTATACAACAAAACCCTCCAGGACTCAACCTTAGAGGGCATCTTAGAAGCATTTTGATGGTCTGACAGCTTATATATAGTCTGTGCAGACATCATTGGTGGCGTTATTCCTCACTATCATGGGAATCCTCCCAAAACAAGTCGTCAAGAGTCTTGTCAAGGGTCCTGCATATTGACAGGCACAGCTTTATTGTAGGATTGTAATCCCCTTTTTCTATTCCGTTTATTGTCTGTCTTGTTACTCCAACTTTCTCTGCAAGGGCCTGCTGTGACAGGTCTTTGGCGGCTCGTGCCGCTTTAAGTCTCAGATTCTTCATGGCAGCTTCTCCTTACAATAAGCAGTTTTATCAGGGATATCACACTGATAATCAGTATCATGGCAGCACACATTCCGTTAATTATCGAGGATTCCATATTAACCGATCTGTTCATTACGGCTACGAAAATGTTAATTCCTCCTATTGCAATCAGCAGGACAATCCACTTGATGCTGCTCTGGTTAATCGGGAAATATGCTTCCTTCCAAATGCAGTACACCGCATAAATCATTACGGAAATCAGAGCTCCTCCAAACATAATCGGCAGCTGTGTAAACCGGAAATCAAATATATTGTCCGCAAATCCGAAGCAAAGACAGTATGCCAGGAGAAAATAGAATCCCGCCTTGCAGGCTTTACCCTGTTCAATCTTCTGTCTCTCATCATATACAGCCTTTTTCCTAAATATAAGTTTCCTAATGATAAACGCTGCAGCGACTACAAAAATCAATCCGCAAATAAAACCTATACCATATGCTATATTCATATCTTACCTCCCTTTAACAATTAGAGTATATGCCATACTTTACTATATGTCAAGTATATTTTACAATTAGTATGATTTATTTGCTTTACATGTATGAAAAAGGGCTTTTCCCAAAGGAAAAGCCCTTAATTAATGCAGATTATTATTTCCTGCGTCTTTTCGGCATTGTATGAGTTGATTCACCTATACAATCTTCAAGTGCTTCTGCAATACCTTCATTATAGGTAGGATGAGGTCTGATGCCGGAAAGAAGCTGTTCCACTGTCATGTCATTAGCGATGGCGGTTGTAAACTCGGCAATCATATCCGTAGCCCGGGCGCACATCATCTGAGCACCCAGAACCTTGTGAGTGTTTTCATCAGCAACAACCTTTACAAAACCTCTCTCCTCATGTGTAATAAGGGACTTGCCGTTGGCGCTCATGATGAATTTACCGGTAATAACATCTATTTCCTGATCCTTGGCGTCAGCTTCGGTAATTCCAACCTGGGCTATCTCTGGATCTGTATAAACGCAGCCAGGAATTGAGCTGAGCTTAAGCTCCGGTTCCTTTCCGTTCATGAAATCCACAGCACAGCTGCCGTGGGCACTGGCCGCATGGGCAAGCTGTGTGCCGTTGATGATATCACCTATGGCATATACATCAGGAATGCTTGTTTCAAATCTGTCATTAACCGCAACGAACTTTCCGTCCATTTCGATTTCAACACCCTCTCCGAAGAGACCGTCAAGATTAGGCTTTCTTCCGGCAGCGCAGATTACCAGCTTTCCTGTGGCGGAGGCAGGCTTATCCTTTTCTTCGTAGTTAACGCGAAGGCCTTCATCTATTTCTTCTATGGACTTAACTGAAGCCCCTGTGTGGATATCGATTCCCTTTTTCTTGAATATCATCTTAAGATTCTGGGATATTTCTTTGTCCATGTTCTGAAGAACTCTTGGAAGGGCTTCAATAATGGTTACCTTGGCACCCAGGTTGGCATATACTGTTGCGAATTCAACACCTATTACGCCTCCGCCAATAATAACCATGCTTTCAGGCATCTTTGACAGAGCGAAAACGCCGTCGCTTGTAACAACACCCTTAAGATCGATGCCCGGAATAGGAATAAGTGACGGAACTGAGCCTGTAGCCAGCAGAACCTTTCCCGATTCCAGACTTATGGATTCATTGCCATCTTCGTCAGCCTCCTTAAGCTTAACCGTTACGCTGCCGTCCTTCTCCAGTGTTCCCTTGCCGTTGAATCTTGTAACTCCGTTACCCTCCAGCAGTCCTTCTATACCGGCAACAAGTTCATCGGTAGTTCCCTGCTTATAATCAACGATTTTGCTGTAATCATAGGAAATTCCATCGGCTTTGATACCGACAAGTTCGGCTTCGCTGTGCATCTCTTCATACAGTGATGAAGCGTGTATCATTGCCTTTGCAGGAATGCAGCCCCTGTTAAGGCATGTTCCCCCAACCCGTATGTTCTCAACGATGGCAGTATTCATTCCTGCCTTGGCTGCTTTGATGGCAGCAACATATCCTCCCGGGCCTGCACCTATTATCACAAGATCAAATTTATTGTTCATCATTTCTCCTCTATTTTCTCTTTCTGAATTTGTCAAAAATGAATTTGCCGGTACTTACGGCGGCTTCGACACTGTTGCTCGCCCTGGTATAATCATCGAAGACTCCGTCCTCAATCATCTTCTCCCGCCTCATGGCGATGGCTTCTTCCTGAAGTTCTGTAACAGCCATGCCTGCCGCCTCCTTGGCAATATTCTTAGGTGTGAAGATCTGGGAATAACCCTTCATTGATGTCAATTTCTGTTCACGGGTCATCTTCACAGCTTTTGGCTTGCATCTCGCAAGAAGGCTGTTATAACGTTCAGAAAGCCCTGTTGAAACAAACTGCTCTTCAAATTTGTTATAGTCTTCACCGCATAGGTCTCCCAGTGAATAAATATCCTCGCACAGCAGTTCGTACTCACCCTGAAATTCAGGCGGAACCTCCATGTGTTCGGTAAACACATTGCATTTCGCATCTAAATACGCTTTCATTGACATATCCTCCATCAATTCCGTGAGTTCGTGCATCATAGAACAAGTGGCAGAGATAATGTTATCTCTGCCACAGCTGATTACAGTCTACTCAAATTCGTATTTGAGAACCGGATGTCTCGCTGCTCCGACCTCATCCAGTCTTGTAACAGGAGTTTTCACAGGTGCCGCATGGAGTGCTTCAGGATCCGAATATGCCAGATCGTTGAGCTCCAGGAACACCTTGATGGCCTCATCAAGTGTTTCCTTTGATTCTGTTTCACAAGGCTCTGCCATAAGGGCTTCGTGAACAGTCAGCGGGAAGTACATTGTAGGCGGGTGAATGTTATTGTCAAGGAGTCCCTTGGCAATATCCATTGCTGTTACCCCTGTTTCCTTCGCCTGACGAGCGATATCCATAACGAATTCATGCATGCAAACCTTAGGGTTAAATGCTATGTCGTACTTGGCTGAAAGCTTGTTCATCATGTAGTTTGCATTGAGAACAGCATTCTTTGATGCCTCAGGAATTCCCTGCTTGCCAAGCATCTTGATGTAAGTCAGCGCCTTCACAACAACCAGGAAGTTTCCGTAGAAATTCTTCATCTCGCCAAGACTTTCGGATGCCTTCGCAAAGGCAAGGCTGCCCTCTTCTCCCTCAACTGTCAGGCCAGGCATGAATTTTGCCAGATGCTCCTTGCAGCCAACAGGACCTGATCCCGGACCGCCGCCGCCGTGAGGAGTTGAGAATGTCTTGTGGAGATTCAGGTGAACACAGTCAAAGCCCATGTCTCCGGGTCTTGCCCATCCCATAATGGCATTGAGGTTTGCTCCGTCGTAGTAGCACTGTCCGCCGCACTCGTGGATTATATCGGTAATCTCCTTGATGTTAGGGTCGAATAATCCTGCAGTGTTTGGATTTGTCAGCATGAGACCGGCGATTTCATCGTTTCCTTCGCACACCTCTCTCAGCTTGGCTACATCCACAAGTCCTTCAGGTGTGGAGTCAACATTGATAACATCCATTCCGGCCATTACCGCCGAAGCAGGATTTGTTCCGTGAGCGGAGTCAGGTACGATAATCTTCTTTCTCTTGGTATCTCCGTTAGCCAGGTGATAAGCCTTGATGAGAAGAAGTCCAGTAAACTCTCCGTGAGCTCCCGCTGCAGGCTGAAGTGTGAAATTCGACATGCCTGTAATCTCTGCCAGTGATTCCTCAGTTTCCTTGATAACCTGAAGACATCCCTGTACAGTGTGCTCAGGCTGAAGAGGATGAATCTGGGTGAATTCATCGAAGGAAGCGGTTTTCTCGTTTACCTTAGGGTTATACTTCATTGTGCATGAACCCAGCGGATAGAAACCGTCATTTACGCCGTGAGCCTTCTTTGCCAGTTCTGTATAGTGTCTGGACAGATCAACCTCCGCCATTTCCGGCAGGTGCAGATCTGTTTCTCTCATATCCTCATCGGGAAGTGTGTAGATATCAACATCACACTCAGGAAGTGCGCTTATTCCTCTACCGGGTCTTGATTTTTCAAATACCAGCATTACTTACACCTCCTTCACAATAGCTATAACTTCGTCAATATCTGCCTTGCTGTTCATTTCTGTGCAGCACCAGAGAATTCTGTTGTCGTCAAGAGCAAGTCCGCCGAGAATTCCCTTTTCTTCAAGAGCCTTCAGAATGGCGTCAGATGACTTGTCTGAGGTTGTAACGAATTCGTGGAAGAATTCAACAGAAGGTACTTCGAAACCGATTTCAGCAAATCTCTGTGCCATGTAGTGTGCCTTGGAATAGCACTGGGTTGCCACTTTGGTGAGACCTGTGTTACCCATTGCCGACAGATATACGCCAACTGTCAGAGCGCAGAGTGCCTGATTTGAACAGATGTTGCTGGAGGCCTTCTCACGTCTGATATGCTGCTCTCTGGCCTGGAGAGTCAGAACGTAGCCTGTCTTGCCGTTGTGGTCTACAGTCTGGCCTACGATTCTGCCCGGCAGGTTTCTCTTCATGGAATCAACGCTTGCCATGAATCCAAGATATGGACCGCCGAAGGCCGGTGCCATACCCAGAGGCTGTCCTTCACCTATGGCGAAATCTGCTCCGTATTCTCTAGGAGTCTTCATGATTGCCAGGGTTATAGGATTTACGGACATGATGTATCTGCAGTTCTTAACGGAATGAGCTATCTCTCCAATTGCTTTAGCGTCCTCCAGATTTCCGTAGTAGTTCGGATGCTGGATAAGAACGCAGGCAGTGTCGTCAGTCATCAGTTCTTTGAGAGCCTCAACATCTGTTACTCCATCCTTTTCAGGAGCAACAACCAGCTCCATCTCATTTCCGAAGCAGTATGTTTCGATAACTCTCATTACCGACGGCTGGATGCAGGCTGATACTATAGCTTTGTTTGCCTTGCGGCCTCTGCAGGCTGCTACAGCTTCTCCGGCTGCGGTGCCTCCGTCATACACTGATGCGTTGGAAACATCCATTCCGGTGAGATCGCATATCATTGTCTGATATTCGAAGATTGACTGGAGGATGCCCTGGCTGATTTCAGCCTGATACGGTGTGTATGCCGTCTGGAGGGTTTCGTTGCTTACTACAGTATTTACAATTGACGGAATATAATGTCTGTATGCGCCGGCGCCACGGAATACCGAATCAAATACTACGTTCTTTGATGCGATCTTTTTCATGGCTCTGCTGACTTCCATCTCCGACATTCCGTCCGGGAGATTCAGTTCTCCCTGGAATTTAACAGCATCGGGAATGTGTTCAAACAGGTCATCCAGCTTTTCGAAGCCGATTTCCTTCAGCATTTCCTGCTGTTGCTCTTTGGTATTAGGAACAAAAGTGCCCATTTGTGCCACCTTTCTTGTTTACTCAGATATGTTTATGCTTCCTCTGCGCAGAATGCTTCGTATTCCTCAGGTGAAAGAAGCTCCTCTGCCTTTGCAGTAATTCCTTCAACCTTAATGAACCATGCATCGTTTGCGTTTTCGTTAATGAGTTCAGGAGCATCCAGAAGCTCTTCGTTGATTTCTGCAACAGTTCCGGATACAGGAGAGTAGATATCTGAAACAGCCTTTACTGATTCAACGTCTGCGAAGCTTTCTCCTGCTTCCACTTCATCACCCGGTTCAGGCAGGTTTACGAATACCAGATCTCCCAGTTCTGACTGTGCGAAGTCTGAAATGCCGATTGTAGCAGTATCGCCGTCAATAACTACCCATTCATGTGATTTTGCATAAAGTGCGTCTTTCTTAAGTTCCATTTTTATTCTCCTTTATAAATTAATTGATGAATGAAAACAATGATGAACAATAATTTATCTCTTGTAGAACGGCAGCTCGATGACCTCAGCCTCTACCCTTCTGCCTCTTACATCGATTTCAACCTTAGTGCCGATTTCCTTGTATTCTCTAGGAACTCTGGCCATGGCGATAGGATAGTCGAAGTAAGGACACTTGGTTCCGGAGGTTGTGTATCCGATTTTCTCGTCACCAACATAGATGTCCTGATGCTCACGGGCAATTCCTCTGCCGGTAATCTTAAGTCCCACTCTTACAACAGCAGGTTTGCCTGCTTCCACCATAGGCTTTTTACCGATGAAGTCCTCTTCCTTCTTAAGCTTGATTGCGAACATGAGTCCTGCTTCTCTCGGTGAGATATCGTCATCCATTTCATGACCGTAGAGAGGCATGCCTGCTTCCATTCTCAGGGTATCACGGGCACCCAGACCGCATGGAATGAGGCCATCATCCTTACCTGCCTCGTAAATTGCATCCCACATCTCAGGAGCCTTCGCTGCCGGAAGATAGAGTTCGACTCCGTCTTCTCCCGTATAGCCGGTTGTGGAGAAGATGCAAGGAATGCCGGCAACCTCAGCACCCATTACAGAATAGTAGTACTTCTCAGGAATGCTTCCCGGCTTGCAGATCTTTGAAATGATATCCTTTGCCTTTGGACCCTGAACTGCTATCTGTGCATACTGGTCGGAAACATCTGTAAATGTTACGTCGCCGAACTGATGATCGCACATCCACTTGTAATCCTTATCCTTGTTTGCAGCATTTACAACCAGGAAATACTTGTTGTCGTTCATCTTGTAGACAATCAAGTCGTCAACTGTGCCGCCCTTCTCGTTGCACATAGGTGAATATCTTGCCTGCTCATCAACCATGTTTGTGAAATCGTTTGTAAGGAGCATCTGAAGGTTTGCAAGTGCATCAGGTCCCTCGCATATAATTTCTCCCATATGGGAAACATCAAACATGCCAGCGGCGGTACGAACAGCCATGTGTTCCTTGATAACGCCTGAATCCTTGTACTGTACCGGCAGAATGTATCCTCCGAAAGGTACCATTTTGCCGCCGTATTCAAGATGTTTTTCGTACAGTGGTGTTTTGAGTTCCATAATATCCTCCGTATTCATATCAAACTTGCATTATTTTATCTTTCTTGCTTCGATGTAGTATCTCTTGTCCTCGGCATGACCCATGGAGAAAGTTTTTCTCGGAAGTGCACCGTCATTGATAACGGACTTGAACAGGTCACCCTTGTCCATTGCAGGAAGAAGGAATGCCATGCATCCCGGCTTCTTGCCGAGTTCTATTGTAATCTCATCACCGTGAACATAGTCGATGCCTATGCCGTTTTCTTTTATGTACTTGTCAAGGAAGCTCTGAAGTGTACCCACCTCCAGCTGAGCCTTCGGATCAGGAATTGTAATAAAGCCTTCAGCACCGTCATATGCATACTGAATTACGTGGCCTTCACCCTTACCTTCATATGTACCCGGATATTCAGCCTTAAGAGCATCCATAAGAGCCTCAGGATTCACATCGAAGAGAACTCTGTGAATAGGCTCGAATTCAAGAGCTGTATCGTAGAGATTCACTATTTCAACAAGTGCATACCTTGAAGGAAGTGTGTTTTCGCTTCCAGGACCGAACTTTGCCTTTTCCTCTTCGTAGAGAGCCTTGGCTGATGCCAGGGAGTGGTTTCCGTCTCCAACAGCGAAGAGAAGAGGCTGTTCATCTGCAAGCTTCTCCAGGGCAGCAGCTGCTGAAGCCTTAAGCTCTTCAGGAACAAACCATGCCTTGGCATGTCCGCCTCCCTCCATGAGGTCGAAGTCATATACAACTTCGGTGCAGTCCTTAAGAGGTCCTATTACTGTATTATCAACATCATCAATGAGCAGCATAACGTGAGGAAGCTCAACGGCAGCGTCTCTTCTTACAGCCTGTCTAGGAGGGATTCTGTCAAGAACCGTTCCCTCGGTAGCTCTAACAAGAGAAGTGGAACCAACGGAATAATCGTATTCCTCCAGATCTATCTTGCCTATAAGTCCCTTTCTCACCTTGCCGTCCGACTGAACTCTTTCAAGATAAATCATGGTATCAGGGTGTTCAGTGAAAACACCATCTTCAAGATACTGCTTCATGGTGGCATTTATCTTGGCTATGTGCTCTTCCGTATGGCCGTCGGAAAGCTGTGCTTCCGGAAGAATTATTCTGAAGGTAGAAGGACTGTCGCCGACATTCTTCTCAACTCTTTCCCAGTACTCAGGCTGTGATGTGAACTGGTCACATGCTACAACAGCCCATTTCTCGTAGTTTCCATTTGAGGGCAGCAGAATATCAGCTGCCGAAAAACCTGTTTTGCTCATGATAATCGTCTCCTTCTAATCCAATTTATCGTTTAATAATATATAAAAATATAACATAAAAAGCCCGCCATAACAACGGACTTTTAATACATTAAAGTATGTATACACAACGTGTCTGCAGCTACCACATGATTATTGCTCTAACGGGACAAACAGGTGCACAGTAACCGCAGGTAAGGCACTTGTCGTGATCCACATCAGCCAGTCCAAGCTCGTTTCTGAATATTGCTCTGCTCTCGCACTTCTCAATGCAGGCACCGCAGCCCTCACAGTCTCCCTGATCGATGCGAATCTTCTTGAAGCTCACCTCAGGCTGATAGTCCTCAGGGAGTTTCCCCTCTGCATAGTTGACTATATCATCGATTTCCGACTTTTTGCCGAAGCCTATCATCATGGTCTGAACCCCTGTATCCCGAACATAGTTCAGAGCCTTCATGTATGAACCTGTGAGATTTCCTCCTCCGAAGGCCTTCATTCCGAATACTGTTTTGCCATTATCCAGGCAGTTCCTAATTGCAGCAGCCATTTCATCAGCTGTTCCCGGTCCCGGTCCCCTTCTGATTCCCAGACCAGCATAGTTAATCAGAGGAAAAACTATGTCGCAATCCGGAATATCCGCCATCCTGTTAACAACATCCACATTATGAGTTGAAACGCCAATGGCTCTGACAATTCCCTTCTCTTTGTAATCCAGAAGACACTGCCATGCTCCTGCTCTTTCGTCAAAGTCGGGATCCTCCCTGACCTCGTGAAGCTTGAAAATATCAATGGTTTCAATGTCAAGAACCTCAAGGCATTCCTGAATTGCATCCTCCATTTCCCCGTAGGAGAGAACAAGGCTCTTGCTTGCAATAACAGGCCTGTCGGGATTGTTAGAAGACATGTCAATGTCTCTGAATGCCTCTCTGATATAAGAATACGTCTCATAAAACTGAGCTGTGTCAAAGAGCCTAATGCCTTTATCGTAGGCATATCTGACAATTTTCGCACCCTCAGCAAGGGGCAGGTTCAGCTGTGTGTTTCCAATGGTAAGAACACCCATTCCTACAGGTGTTATCATTATGTCTGTATTTCCTATTGGGATAGTTTTCATCATTTCACCTCTTTGATAATTCCACCGCCGATAACAAGATCATCCTCATAGAATACAATGGATTGCCCCGGTGTTGCCGCCCTCTGAGGTTCAGTGAAAACCGCAGTCACTGTGCCGTCTTCGTTAAATTCAAGTGCAGCATCAGACGGAGAAGCAGCGTAACGGATTTTTGCCTTAACACTGCTCACTTGTTTACATAATATATTTTCGGTTGATATAACGGTTTTTCTGAACAGCTCCCTGTTATCACCTAATACCACCCTGTTCTTCCTTTCGTCGATTTCTGTTACAAAGGCAGGCTTGCCCAGGGCTATCCCCAGCCCCTTTCTCTGACCTATTGTGTACCTGCTTATTCCCTTGTGCCTTCCCAGAACATTTCCCTCTGAGTCTACGAAATCCCCCTCCGGAGAGCTGAAACCTCTTCGCTTAAGAAAATCAAGGTATGTGTCGCTGCTGTCAACAAAGCAGATTTCCTGGCTGTCCACCCTGTCTGCATTGTCGGTTCCCGCAGCCCTTGCCAAAGCCCTGACATCCTCCTTGTCAGCAAACTGCTCAAGGGGCAGAATGAGCCGTGATATCTGTTCCCGGTTAAGCCTGTAGAGCATGTAAGACTGATCCTTGGCTGAATTTGCTGATTTTCTTATAAACCAGGTGTCAGCCTTTGCATCATAATAAGTCCCTGCATAGTGTCCCGTGGCGATATGATAGGCTCCCCCTTCGTTGGCAGCATCTATCAGGGTTTTGAATTTCACCGCAGGATTGCACAGAACACAGGGATTAGGCGTCCTTCCTGACATGTATGCCCTGCAGAAAGGCAGCACCACCTTCTCATCAAAATCCCGGGATACATCTGCATAAATCAGGTCTATTCCAAGCTGCCGGGCAGTCCGCTCAGCTTTTTCCCGTCCTGCTTTGATATTCTCCTCATGATTTCTGCAATAGCTGCCCAGCACATTAAAATAAAGGCCGGTAACGTGATAGCCCTGTTCCTTTAAAACCAAAGCAGCGGCGGTGCTGTCCACACCACCGCTGAGTCCGAGTATTACTTTGTTTTTATCTAAATTATCAGTTTTCACAGCTTGCGCATCCATCCTCACCATCTTCACAGTCGTCATGGTGTTCTGCGTTTGGATCATATCCTTCCAGACCTGCATACTCCTTGCCGTGTCTCTGAGCATAGTCATAAATTGCATTCTTGATAGCATGCTCAGCCAGAACAGAACAGTGGATCTTTATTGCAGGAAGACCTCCAAGCTCCTCTACGATTTTCTCATTGCTCAGCTCCAGTGCCTGCTCAACAGTCATTCCCTTTATCATGTCTGTTGCCATGCTTGATGATGCGATGGCACTGCCGCAGCCGAAGGTTTTGAATTTGGCGTCAGTTATAACTTCATTCTCATCGACTGACAGCGTAATCTGCATCATGTCACCGCACACCGGACTTCCGTATATACCCTTACCGTCTGCATTTTCAATTTCACCCACATTGTGGGGATTCATGAAATGCTCCATTACTGTATCGTTATATAAAGCCATGTTTTTACCATCCTTCCTCTCCGGTTACCGGCGAAAGCTCTCTAAGCCTTCCGATAACCTTCTTAACTGTTTCAACTACGTATTCTATATCCTCTTCTGTTGTAAAATCCCCGGTTGTAAATCTTATTGCACCGTTAGCCCTTGTAACAGGTACATCTATCGCATTCAGCACGTGGGAAGTTCCAAGGGATCCCGACGAACATGCAGATCCGGTTGTAACACTTATGCCGAAGCTGTCCAGAAGCAGCAGAATAGCCTCTCCCTCAACATATGAGAAGGACACGTTCAGATTACCGGGATGTCTTCTGGTAAAGTCTGCAGGTCCGTTCAGGCTTACATCTGGAACCTCACTGCTCAATCTGTCCCAGAGCATTCTTCTCAAAGAATCCGCATGGCGGTGGTGTTCTTCGAGATTTTTTCCCGCAAGTTCAGCAGCCTTGCCGAATCCCACGATACCGGCGGTGTTTTCAGTTCCGGCTCTTTTTTTTCTTTCCTGTGCCCCGCCGTGTACGAAGCTCGGAATCTGTATGCCTGCCCTCTTATAGAGAGCGCCGACTCCCTTAGGACCGTAAATCTTGTGAGCCGACATTGAAATGAAATCTACCCCAAGGTCATTCACATCAATAGGAAAGTTGCCCAGAGCCTGAACGGCATCTGTATGAAAGAGAATGCCGTGGGCCTTTGCAATTGCCGCAAGTTCTTTAATTGGCTGCAGTGTGCCTATTTCATTGTTAACCATCATGATGGAAGCAAGTATTGTAGTGCTCCTGATTGCGGCTTCGAAATCTGCCGGATCAACAAAGCCTTCACTGTCGACGTCAAGGTACGTAACTTCAATTCCGTGCTTTTCAAGATACTGGCAGGTATGAAGTATAGCGTGATGTTCAATCTTTGTTGTTATTATGTGATTACCTTTCTTGCTGAAAGCATCGGCAACACCCTCAAGAACCCAGTTATCAGCTTCAGTTCCGCAGCTGGTGAAAAATATCTCCCTCGGCTCGGCTCCGATAAGACCCGCCACCTGGCAGCGGGCATTTTCCAGTCCCTCCTTAGCCTTAAGTCCGGGACCGTAGAGAGTAGAAGGGTTTCCGAATATTTCAGTAAAATATGGTATCATCGCCTCCGCAACTTCCTGTTTTACGGGAGTTGTGGCTGAATAGTCCATATATACGTTTTTCATGTTATGCAACATCTCCTTTACTTAATCTATACTAATTAGGTCTAAATACATTTTACACTTAAAATCATGCCTTTGCAATAGCCTAACTTAATTTACCTTTGTTGTCTCTTCAATAATTACTTCTTCTTCCATTAGCTCTTCTTCTGTCATGTCCTCAACAAATCTTACCCTCTCAAGATTTGCCCTTACCTGTCCTCTGATAGCGGCCAGATATTCTTTATACAGAGCTTTCTGCTCATTGATTTCATCTTCATTCAGCCCCTCTGCCTTTTTCTTTGCAGCCAGCTGATTTATTCTGTCAATCATTTCCTTAGTGATTCCGTTACTCATGTATTTCCCCCTCGTATTCAAAAGTAGGCATAGGCTTCAGCTTGAACAGATTTGTTCTGTGCTTTCTGTCGATTTTCTCCTTGTCGGCAGGATCATCACACACACCGGTGCGTATGTATCTGTCCAGAACTGCGTATGTAAAGCCCAGATTATCCTCATCAGTTTTTCCCTGAAGTCCGTCAATAGGCACCTTGTCCACAAACATTGAAGGAAGGCCAAGAGCTCTTCCCACAGCTTTAACCTCCTGAACCGTAAGCCTTGACAGAGGGCTGAAATCCCCAGCATTGTCTCCGAAAATCGTATTGTAACCAACATAATCCTCTGAAAGATTGCAGGTGTTGGCAACTCTGCCTCCCACAGTCTGGCAGACAGCATAAAGCATTGTCATTCTTACCCGAGGCGGAATGTTTGTCTTTGTCTGAACCGAAATCTCTCCGAAAACTTCCTGTACCTGCTTTTCCACTGCGTTGCAGGCTTCCTCCACGTTAACGGTAATTCCTTCAATTCCCAGGTGTTTTATAAGGGCCCGGGAAACATCTATGTCAAACTGTTCCCCTCTTGGCATCATGACACCAAGCACTCTATCCTTGCCCAGGGCCTCAGCGCAAAGAGCCGCAACAACGGAGCTGTCCTTTCCTCCTGAAATTCCGATTACAGCTCTGCATCCTTCACCGTTCTCTCTGAACCATTCTCTTATCCAGTTCACAATATCGTTTTTTGTTTTTTCTGCATCAAACATTTTCTGACTCTCCTATATACCTTATCAGGGCATCCAGTATGTGTCCCGAATTTATTTCAAAAGCCTCAAAGGGCTGCTCTTCCAGCTTTTCAGGTTTCCAGTACCTCTTAATGTATTGTTTTAACATCTCTTCCCGGCTCAGACCCTCTGACACCATTTCCCGGACAAAGCCGGCTTTGGAATCACATTCCTGTTCGAACATCTCAAAGTACTTGCTGTTAAAGGCTGCCGGCAGCATGCCGAAATGAGGCAGACAGATGTATTCCGGATTCAGCCTCCTGCACTTTTCAAGGGACTCCAGTCCCTGGGAAAAGCTCTTGAGAAGAGGTGTATGGATGTAATTCTCACCCTCCAGAATCCCGGTGCTTTCGCTTGTAAACAGAAGTCTTACAGGCTCCAGCATGTAGCTCATGGAACAGTCGGTGTGTCCCTTTGTCTCATAAGCTGTAATGGTTTCTCTGCCCAGACTGATAACATCCCCATCTTTCAGAACACGGTCCACACTGAGACCGTCTGTTCTGATTTCCTCGGCACTGTCGGGGTCGTAGAGATCCCGAGCCGCAGTTCCCAGCTCCTTCATGAGCCTGTGGGCGTTTTCCCGCGGCAGGACTCGGCTGCACTTCTCGCTTCCGCACACCACCGCCTGTGGAAATGCTTCCCGTATATAAGGAAGCGCACCTATGTGATCGTAATGGGAATGGCTGAGAAGAATGTAATCGAGGCTGCTGCATGCCTTGAGAATGTTGTTTACCGTTTTAGGTCCGCAGTAAGCCATGCCGCAGTCCAGCAGGGCATTCTTCTCACTTCCAAGAATGAGGAGGGCCTCACCTCCGTGACCGGCAGTTACTCTATCTATTCTGCATGGAAATTCAAATCTGTCGTAGTCGCTGCCAAATGGTTTACTGCTCATCTTCATATTCCTCAATTGCTGCCAGCTCTGCGAATGACATTGTGTAGCTGTCTATTTCGTAATCCAGAGCACTGTTAAAGTCATATCTGTATTTTTCTCCACCCAGCTTTTCTATCCTGGCTGAGGTAATGGCATCTCTCAGACAGACCGTATCACCGTAGCCCCCGTCCTCGGGACTTAATTCTACCTGGGATTCAAAGGAGTACCAGGTTCTGAACCTGTTAAACTCATCGGTAAGCATTCTGATGTCTCCCTCATCCTCAGCGTTTGCCGAAAGTCCCGTGAGACACAGCCTGATCTGATCAAGCAGTGTATACATGTCATCTGAATCATCGGGCAGTCCGTCGGTTATCTCTTCAAAGTATTCATCCAGCAGGCCGGAAAGCATCTCTTTGTCTGCCTTTGCGAATACTTCGAACAGTGCTTCCTGTTCAATGTATTCATCGCATTCCACCAAATCTGCCATGGCCTCGAAATACTCGAATTCGGCAGGATCTTCTATATCAAGGTAGTTCAAAAGTTCTTCGTAGTTCATTTCATGTTATCCTTTTCGAAATCAAAATTGAGAAACTTTACTTTCTTGTCCTCCTCCTCATCTGCGAATATGTGATCAATCATGTTGAGGAAATTCTCGCTTAAGTCGCTGGCATAGAATACATTTGTGAATTCCGAGTCTTCAGCCAGCATGTCGTTGTCCTCCAGCACATGGTGAATTCTGCTTACCACAATGCTTGAAGGATTTATTACAGTAAGGTGGGGATAAAGCCTGGTTATGTTTTCCTTTATCAGAGGATAATGGGTACATCCCAGTATTACCGTGTCAAGTTTGTTATCCCTGACGAAGCTATCCATGTAATACCTTATTGTCAGATCCATAATCTCGTTGTCTATGATGCCCTCTTCAATGAGAGGCACAAAGGCAGGACAGGGGTGCTCGAATATGTTCAGAAAGCTGTTGTATTTGCTGATGGTATCCCTGTAAGCGTGGGCACCAATGGTAACCTTGGTGCCGATAATTCCCAGATTGCTGTTTGTCTTGCAGGTTTCGGCGGCTTTCTTTGCCGCAGGCTCGATGATGCCGATTATAGGAATATCAGGAAATCTCTTCTGAAGATCCTCCATGCAGGTTGCACTTACCGTGTTGCAGGCAATCACAATCATCTTGACATCGGATTTAACAAGAAAATCAGCTATTTCCCTGCTGAAATTTCTTATGGTTCCTATTGCCTTGGAACCGTATGGAGTCCGTGCTGTATCTCCGAAATATATAATCTTTTCCCTTGGAAGTTCTCTCATCAGGTATGGTATGCAGGTCAGTCCCCCAAGTCCCGAATCGAAAAAACCGATAGGTCTGTTGTCCATATGCCAAAAGTCCCTTCAATTATTGAATAATTAACTTTGTTATTATACAATATATCGAAAACAAAGTAAATTGATAACGGAGGCGAAAATGGGATCAAAGGAGCTTAAAACAAGGGATCAGATTGACAGCAGATACAAGTGGAACATTGAGGCAATGATGCCTGATGAAGGAATAATAGACGGTGAGCTTGAAAAAATAAAAGATGCTGCCCGGGCATACACCGAAAGGTTCTCAGGCCATCTTGCAGACAGCGGAGAAACCCTCCTTGCTGCCTTTGAAGAAAAGGACAGCATATGGAGAAGGCTTGAAAAGATTTATGTTTATGCCCACATGAAGCGGGATGAGGATAACGGCAGCAGCAAATACCAGGGCATGACCGACAAGGCCGTATCGGTGATTGCCGCAGTCGGTGCCGCAATGTCCTTCTTCACACCGGAGCTTCTGGCTGCCGATGAGGCTGTGCTTCTGAAATACACGGAAGAAACCCCGGGACTTGACACCTACGAGTTTGTTATTAAAGATGCTCTGAGACAGAAGAAGCACGTTCTGTCATCAGCTGAGGAAACTCTCATGGCTCAGATGGGAGAAATAACCGGGGCAACAAATGATATTTTCACCATGCTGAACAACGCGGATCTCAAGTTCGGCAAGATAACCGATTCAGACGGTGATTCTGTTGAACTGACCCACGGGAACTACATAAAGTTCATGGAGGGTTATAACAGAGATGTTCGCAAAGAGGCCTACAACGCCATGTACGACGGCTACAAGGGCATGATAAATACCATCTCTACTGCCTACAATTACAATACCAAGACAGATGTTGTAGGTGCCAGAATCAGAAAACACGAATCAGCCAGAGCTGCCGCCCTTTCCGGCGACAACATTCCTGCACAGGTGTATGACAATCTGGTGGCTGTGGTAAACGACAGTCTGCCTTTGCTTCACAGATATACCGCTCTTCGCAAAGAGCTTCTGGGTCTGGATAAGCTGTACATGTACGATATGTATGTTCCCCTTATCTCTATTCCCGAAAAGCACATCTCCTTTGAGGAGGGTCTTGATATTATAAGAAAGGCTCTTGTTCCCCTTGGTGCAGAATACATCGAAAAGATGAACAAGGGAATAAGTGAGGGCTGGATGGATGTGTATGAAAACAAGGGCAAGACCAGCGGAGCCTACAGCTTCGGCTGCTATGACAGCTATCCTTATATTCTTCTTAATTACACGGATACTCTCAAGGATGTTTTCACAATCATTCATGAAATGGGTCATTCAATGCACTCCACTTATACGAGGCAGACACAGCCTTACGTTTACGGAGGTCATTCCATTTTCACCGCAGAGGTTGCCTCAACTGTAAACGAGGCTCTTCTCATGAACTACCTCCTTGAGAATGAGGGTGATCCTGAAATGAGGAAATATCTGCTGAATCTTCATCTTGAGGAATTCAGAACCACTCTTTTCAGGCAGACGATGTTTGCGGAGTTTGAGGACATAACCCACAGAGCAATTGAGGAGGGTCAGGTGCTTACCGGTGACTGGATGTGCGACGAATACCAGGCACTCAATGACAAGTATTATGGTCCGGCTGTGGAGCGGGATGATGTAATCAGGTACGAATGGGCAAGAATACCTCACTTCTACAACGCCTTCTATGTGTACAAGTACGCTACGGGTTACTCAGCCGCAACTGCAATCAGCAGCAGGATACTCTCCCAGGGCAAAACCGCTGCTGAGGATTACATTGAATTCCTTAAAACCGGGGAATCTGACTACCCTATCGAGCTTCTGAAAATTGCTGGAGTGGACATGGGAAGTCCGGAACCGATAAAGGCTGCAATGAGAAAATTCGAGTCCATACTCGATGAATTTGAGGAACTGGTGAAATAGATGAACAACGGCATTATTTCAATTTTTACAAACGGTACCGAGCTGTCTGCAGATGTTAAGACTCTGCTGACGAGAAAGCTGATAAACAGAGGCTATACCGTCATGAGCGAATACTCCGGGGAAGCAACTCTTCTGATTTGTATCGGCGGTGACGGAGCTTTTCTTGAAACAATACACAACTGCGACTTCCCGGGTACACCAATTGTGGGAATAAACACAGGCCATCTAGGATTCTTCCAGGAGGTTCTGCCGGAGGATTTTGACAAGTTCATTTGCGATTACGAGAAGGGAGACTATTCCCTCCAGAAGCTCAATACGGTTCAGTGTACCGTCACAACTTCCGACGGAGTTATCAACAGCCATACAGGTCTTAACGAGATTACCATAACCGGCAGGAAATCCTATTCGGTTCACTTCGATATTTCCATAGGAGGCAAACCCATTGAGAAGTTCAGCGGAGACGGCATACTCGTGGCCACATCGGCAGGCAGCACTGCCTACAACTATTCCCTGGGGGGTTCGATAGTTGATCCGCGGCTCCAGCTTCTGCAGGTGACACCGCTGGCACCAATGAACACCACCGCCTACAGATCGTTTACTTCAAGCATACTTCTTCCGGACGATCTCTGCCTCGGAGTAGTGCCGGAGAAGCCTGAGAACCGCATATACATTACAAATGACGGAATAGAAACCTGCTACTCCGATGTTAAGAGCATTGAAGTGTCCGCCTCCGACAAGCATGTTAACCTCATACGTTTCAACAATTATGACTTCTGGAATAAAGTAAAGGATAAGTTCCTCTAATGACCGAGTTCAGACATACAGTGACAATTGAAGACGAAGGCCTTCAGGTTCGGGATATAGTCCGGACATATTTTGACTTTTCTGCAAGGCTCAGAAACCGCATAAAGCGCGAAAAAATCACCTTGAAAAACGGGGAAAAGACCGAAGGATGGCACAAGGTGACGGCCGGGGATGTAATTAGCATTACCCTTCCTGAGGAGGAAAGCCACTTTCCTCCCGAAAACATTCCGCTGGATGTGGTGTTTGAGGACGATAACATTATGCTGATAAACAAGCAGCCGAACCTGGTGGTTCACCCTACAAAGGGCCACCCGGCAGGAACAGTTGCAAATGCCCTGACCCATTACATGGAAACCCGGGGCATAAAATGGAAAATCCGTTTTGTAAACAGGCTGGATATGGACACCTCAGGACTTCTCCTTATTGCCAAGAATTCATATTGCCAGAATAACATTACAAATCAGATGAGAAAAAATCAGGTGAGCAAAAAATACCTGGCAATCGTCAGAGGAGTTATCCCTGAAGAGAAAGGAACGGTGGATCTTCCAATAGGAAGACCGGATCCCGATGATGTACGAAGAGGAGTCATGGAGGGTGGCTCTCCATCTGTTACCCACTACCGTGTTCTGGAAAGACTGAGAGAACACACCTTAGTTGAGCTCCTTCTTGAAACTGGCCGGACACATCAGATAAGGGTTCACATGTCCCACATGGGACACCCTGTACTGGGGGATACACTATATGGAGGAGAGAATGAAGAGTTGATCAGCCGTCAGGCTCTTCATGCAGCATCCCTCACATTCACCCATCCGATTACGGGAGAAAAAACGGAATACAGGGCTGACCTGCCCGAAGACATGAAAAAGGCTATCGAAGCACTTCGATAGCCTTTGTTTTCAGTTTATGTCACCTATTATCTCGGAGATGGTTTTGCCCTTCATCTCCTGTTCAATAATCTGCTGTATTCTCTCCATTTCGTTGTGCATTTTGCATGGCACATCGTTGGTGTTTCGTCCGCATTCCTCTTTCATGCAATGAACTATGGCCAGATCCTCCTCTGTTGTACTTACTATGTCATACATCGTTAAATCTTTAAGGCTTCTATTGAGAAAATATCCTCCCTTGTTACCCCTTTCGGACTTGACAATTCCGTTCAGTTCCATTTCCCTGATTATCTTGTATGCAAATGCCTTAGGGATGTCCTCTGTTTCGCAAATTTCCCGAACATTGTGGGTTTTACCGTCCTTTAAGGCTCTGCATATTCTTAGAGCATAGTCGCTTCTTCTTGTTATCAGCATGTTTTATCCTCCCTGTGACTGCCTAAGGCAGTTTTCTGTAAACAGTGCCTGGTTTAGGGGCATCTCCTGTTTTGTATTTAATAAGCTCACTGACTGTAACCGTCTGATATCCCTGCTGCCTGAGCCATGGAATGATGTATTCGGTGGCTTTGGCGGTTTCCTTGTAAATGGAGTGCATAAGGATTATTTTGCCGTCCAGATTACCGGCAGCCTTCACTGCCTTAAAGATTTTCCGGGGATTTCTGGTCTTCCAGTCCAGCGTATCAACTGTCCACAGAATCTGAGCCATTCCGGCAGCCTTCAGTACCTTTGTGTTATAATCCCCGTATGGCGGCCTGGAAACTGCAGGTTCAACCCCGCATATTTCCGTAATCTTAGAATTCGTCCTGCTGATCTGTTTCGCCACTTCCTTAGATGTTAAGGACGAGTACAGAGGGTGATTCCAGGAATGATTGCCTATTTCACATCCCTGTTCTGCGGCCCTGCGGGCATTCTCCGACTCCATATCAAGTCTGTATCCCTGATAAAAGAAGGTTGCCACACTTCCGTATTTCTTTAGCGTATCAAGTATAGCTGCTTCGCTTTTGCCTCCGGGACCGTCGTCGTAGGTTACAGCCACCATAGGCAGGGATCTGTCAACATATCTGTCAAGCACCTTCGGCCTTATAGCAGTTTCCATTGGCAGTGAGCCAAGATTCACACTTACTATTCCCCGGCCTTCCTGAAGGACTGTGTTGTCATCAAAGAAAAAATCAATGCTGCTTCCGTCCATTAGGAACTTCTTGTAGTTTCGGGAATCCGGTGTCACAAACAGTCTCCAGCCGGGAGTTTTTTCTTCTCTGCTGTAGGTATTCTCAATGTATTTTTCGGTAAACTCGGAAGCCTTTGCCCTGTAGTTTACATTCAGTACCTGAAGCGGCTGCAATAGTGTACCGTCATCCTTGAGAAGATAGGTTTCAACCTTCTGACCTGCGAATATCGGGTTTTCTTCCGAATCCTTGTCATATTCGGACCTGGAAATCATTATACTCAGGGCTCCGTTCTCCGTCCTTCGTACTGCCACATCAATCAGCAGGGCTGATCCGGAACTGTTCACGGAGTCTTCTGCAATCTGCGCGACTCTTTCATCAATAAAAGCCTTCACCGCATCTCCGGGGCACTCCTCGGAGCGAACAGCATATGAAAATTCCTCACCGTAATAATATGATACAGTCTGCTCCCCTGCCGGTTTCACAAGTTCATGTGTCTTAAATTCATCCTCTGCAAAGGCGATAAATCCTGCCTCATCCATGTACCGGGACTTGCTGCTGCATCCCGATGCAGCGATGATAAAAACAGCTGCTAAGACAAGGCACACAACGGCAGACAACAGTTTTCTTTTATCTTTCACGAAATAACTTGCAATCATACTTTACCTTAATACTCCAAATTCGAAATCATTATATCACAAAATGGGCTAATTTAGTACAGTTTATTTGAAACAAAAATGCCGGTCTGCACGCAATAAAAAACTGCTGCACCGGCATATCAGCGCAGCAGTTCCAAGCAGTATCTGTATAAATCAGTGTTCCGGTTATTTCTCAAGCTGAGATGTGCAGTGTGGACATCTTGTTGCTTCAATTGAAATCTCCGACTTGCAGAAAGGACATGTCTTTGTTGTCGGTGCCTCCTCCCCTTCCGGTTTGGCCCCAAGTGTTCTTGCCTTGTTCATGGCTTTAACAATAAGGAAAAGAACAAAGGCAACAATGAGGAAGTTGATAACTGCCATAATGAAGGCTCCGTACTTGATATCCACTCCTCCTACAGTAGCCGCAAGATCGGTAAAATCAACACGAACGAAGAGACCGATTACCGGTGAAATAATGTCATTCACAAGTGATGTAACAATGGCCGTAAAGGCAGCACCTACAACGATACCAATAGCCATATCCATTACATTTCCCTGCATTGCAAATTCTTTGAATTCTTTAATGAAATTTCTCATATGTCTTCCCTCTCAAACATTACAAACAATTGATAAAAAAAACAGAACACCTGAGATGTCCTGCTTAATCTGGTGCGGATAAGAGGATTCGAACCTCCACCGAATTGCTCCGACACGGACCTGAACCGTGCGCGTCTGCCAGTTCCGCCATATCCGCATATATGGCATCGCTTTTTCCCAGCGACTTTTTCATTATACTATATTTCCGGCATATTTCAAGAGGTATTTTTTATTTTTTTCATTTTTTCCTTAATGCATCCCTTACTTGACGATATTTGATTATGTGTTAAACTTATACAAGCGAAATGCTGTGTGCGGGTGTAGTTTAGTGGTAAAACATGAGCTTCCCAAGCTTAGGTTGTGAGTTCGATTCTCATCATCCGCTCCAACTGAAATAGAGCCGTGTATACGGCTCTATTTTAATTATGTATATTTACCTCAAAACCCAGGGAAATGACTAAAGCCTTTCTTCTTTAACAAGCACAAATTCCCGGGTAAGCTCATATATAGTCGAAAACAGCGGTACTCCTATCAGAATTCCAATAATACCAAATGTGCTGCCGCCGATTGTTACTGCAGCCAGAACCCATATTCCCGGAAGTCCGACTGACTTGCCTACAACCTTAGGATAGATGAGATTCCCCTCAATCTGCTGAAGCACTATTATAAATACAATAAACCAGAAGGCCTTTACAGGTGCAACGAAAAGAATCAGAATCGCACCTATTGCCGTACCGATAAAAGCACCGAACATGGGAATAAGGGCAGTAAATCCCACAAGTACCGAAACTGCAGATGCATATGGAATTCTGAATATGCTCATTCCAATAAAGCAAAGCACTCCGATAATTACTGCCTCAAGAAGCTGACCGGTTACGTAGCTTGAAAATGATTTGTTAGCAACAGTAAGAACATGCATAACCCTGCTGTTTTTTTCTTCAGGCAGAGTAACCTTCATAAGCCTTTTAATCTGATCAGCCAGCCTTTCTTTTCCTGACAGAATAAACACCGAAAACGCCAAGGCAAGAAATACATTTACAATAACGCCGATTACCGACGATGTAGCTGATACCGTGGCATTAATAAAATCTCCGCCTCCTGACATCACAATTTTAGTTACTTTTTCCTTCAGATTGTTGAAATCAATTGCATTTTCAGAGATACGTATCCCCTTATGGCTCAGAAAATCAAGGAAATTGTCACTCCATATTTTCAGCTGATCCACATAGGCAGGCATGGATTCAACAAGAAGCACCCCTGTTTTTTTCAGTTCGGGAATGATAATCAGAATAATCACCGATAAGGCTGCCAATACTGCAATAAAGCTGATAAACAGGCATACCGGTCTCCTGCCTTTACTTGAGTTCTTCGTGAGCCTGTTCCAGCCCTTTTCTGTTTTTTTCAGCACTTCATTCATAACGAATGCAATACATCCGCCAATCAGAAAAGGTGTTATTACAGAAATCACAGTTCTGACAGTTTCGAAAAAGCTGTCCGTTCTGAACAGGATCCATACTGCGAGAAGAGATATAATAATTACTCCCAGCAGATTCCTTGCCGAGTTCTTTGAAAATTCCATAATCCGTTTACTCCTTTTTGTTTCATACAAATTCACAAATACATACCTGATTTAAAAAGTTTGGGCAAGACATAAGCCGGGTTCTGTATTCGGCAATCATCTATCTCGACCTGATGTTACCACCAGGCTCAAGCGACCTACCTTCCGGCGATGACGGGCAGCCATCAGGCCGAAGCCCTAAAGCCTGCTTGGTCTTGCTCCGGATGGGGTTTACACGAGACTCATGTTACCATGAATCTCCGTGAGCTCTTACCTCACGATTTCACCCTTACCATAATGGCGGTATGTTTCTGTTGCACTTTCCCTACAGTTACCTGCGCCGGACGTTATCCGGCATCCTTGCCCTGCGGAGCCCGGACTTTCCTCACAGAGCCCTTAACTCTGCGCGATTGCCTGTCTTACCCAAACGATTTTACTTATAAATTAGAGAATATATGGATTTGTATTAGCCTCTGCCATTATAACATCAACTGTCAACCCCTTCTGAGCGGCTCGTGAATAAATCTGATGAGCCATGTTCTCAGTGAATATCTTCTCAGTTCCGTAATGACCTGCGTCTATTACAGACATGCCTCTTGCCTTTGCATACTGAGCCTCGTGAAGTTTCACATCCCCTGTTATGAAAAGATCGCAGCCTCTGTCGGCGGCGTCAATTATGTAGCTTCCCCCTGCACCTGTACAGTATCCTACAGTTACAAGACTGTCTTTTCCCCCGTCTACTGCCCGGATGTAGTTTTTCGGAAGTGACAGGCACTCCTCCACATGTCTGCATGCGCCCTTTAAATCCATGGGTTCAGGCAGCATTCCGTAGTATCCCCTCTCCATTGAGCCCTTCTCATTAACAAACAGATTCAGCAGTTTCGCTATATAATCGTTGTTTCCCTCAGGTGCAAAGTCAAAGGAGAGGTGGGATGAGTATACGCTAATGTCATTCTTTATTGCATCTACTGCGTAACGTCCCGGAAATTCGTCGCTGCTTATTCTGTGCTCCGGTGTAAAGATCAGAGGATGATGGGTGATAATCATGTCTGCGCCCTTCTCAAGGGCTTCCTTAATAATATCCCTGTTTATTTCAAGGCAGACAAGCACTCTGTTAATATCCTCTTTGCCTGTATATATCTGCTCTCCTGAATTGTCAATGTCCCGGTATGGTTCAACCGGGGCGATTACCTCCAGCAGATTTATCAATTCTCTGTATTTCATATGAATCTCCCAAAATATTCAATTCGCCTATCCACAGCGTGGATGTCAAGATTGTTGATGTTGCAGCTTCTCATGATTCCGGCTTTTATCTTTTCTTCAATTTCAATTTTTGTCAGGGCAAACTCGGATGCAAGCTCCGGATTTGTCAGTGCCATGTCCGGCGGGAATTCCCAGTATGGGTCCTTCTGGTCAGGATATGCCTCTTCCGGGCTTTCATTTCCGTTCTCATGGCTTTTGGGAGTTAAGGCAATGATTACCTCACATATGAATTTTCCCTCCCGTACCAGGTGATTTGACCTGATTTCAAATCCATTTGCAGCAAGCCAGTATCTTAGTTGTCCTGAATTGTTTCTCGGCTGCAGTATGAACTTGGAGAAGCTTCTTGTCTTTTCGAGATCATCTGAAAGAATGTCCCGTATGAGCAGTCCCCCCATTCCGGCGATGACAATCACATCAACCTCTCCCGGAGCCAGCACATTAAGACCGTCTCCGGCTCTGAAGTCAAGCTCCCTGCCGAATTGAAGGGCGCCGGCTGCGGCCTTTGCCTTTGCAAGAGAAGGCTCGCTGATGTCACACATTATTACAGCGGGAGAAATCCCCTGCTGCCAAAGATATAGAGGTAAAAAACCATGGTCGGTACCGATATCGGCCATGGTTTCTCCATTTTCAATCTGATCTGCCAAAAGCTGCAGTCTATCTGTCAGTCTGTTCATGTTATTCCAGATAATCCTTTAATTTCTTGCTTCTGGTAGGATGTCTGAGTTTCCTGAGAGCCTTGGCTTCAATCTGTCTTATTCTCTCACGGGTAACCTCGAATTCCTTGCCCACCTCTTCAAGAGTTCTGGCTCTGCCGTCTTCAAGTCCGAATCTGAGCTTGAGAACCTTCTGTTCTCTGTCCGTCAGGGTGCTGAGCACCTCCACCAGCTGTTCCTTCAGCATGCTGAAGGCTGCAGCCTCTGCAGGCGCCGGAGCGTCATCATCAGGAATGAAATCTCCAAGATGGCTGTCCTCCTCTTCACCTATCGGCGTCTCAAGAGAAACGGGCTCCTGAGCTATCTTCAGTATCTCTCTGACCTTTTCAACGGTAATTCCCATTTCCTCAGCTATTTCATCCGGGGTAGGCTCTCTGCCGTTTTCCTGGAGAAGCTGTCTGGAAACTCTAATCAGCTTGTTTATTGTTTCAACCATGTGAACAGGAATTCTTATAGTTCTGGCCTGATCTGCAATGGATCTTGTAATCGCCTGTCTTATCCACCAGGTTGCATATGTACTGAACTTGTAGCCCTTGGTATAGTCAAACTTATCAACTGCTTTGATGAGACCCAGGTTCCCCTCCTGAATCAGATCAAGGAAAAGCATTCCTCTGCCCACATATTTCTTGGCAATTGATACCACGAGTCTAAGGTTTGCCTCACATAGCTTCTGCTTGGCATACTCGTCTCCCGCCTCCATCCTCTTGGCGAGCTCAACCTCCTCATCTGCAGTGAGGAGAGGCACTTTACCGATTTCCTTGAGATACATTCTTACCGGGTCGTCAACTGCCACGGTCTTTGATATTGCGGACTCAAGGTCGATTTCCTTGGCATCGGGATGCTTCGACAGTTCTTCCTCCATTTCAGGATCTTCCAGGTTTTCTTCATCGATTTCCTTAAGATCGTTATCGTTTGGCTCATTATCGTTAATGACCCGGATTCCCTTTTCGGCCAGGGCGCTGTAGATATCCTCAATCTGGTTTTTATCCAGTTCCACATCTCCGAGAAATTCTGCAACATCATAAAAAGTAAGTGTTTTGCTGCTGTCCTCAACTCTTGTTGCCAACTCGTTGATTATTTCTTCGATTTTCTCATCGGATGCTCCAAAGCTGCCGTCATCCTCCCCTGAATAATTGTCCTTTATGTAGGATAACCTCTTTCTGAATCTCTCAAGTTCAATGTCCTGCTGTGATTTTTTTTCAACATCATTAGCTTTTGCCATTTTTTCTCCTTTATCCTTTTAACTGTTTCTGTATCTCCATCAGTCTCATCATGAGGCTGTTGGCTTCATCATTGTCTATTTCTCCGTCGGAATTAAGCCGCTGTCTTATTTCCGCCTCCTCCCGTTTGAGTTTTCTTCTTCTGAAATGGGAAATGCAGTCATCAAATATTTTTCTTTCCCTGTCAATGCTTATTGCTTTATCTGAGACTTTCTTCAGAAGCTCAGAACCGTTAACATCAAGGCTGTCACGGATTTTCCCGATGTTTAGAGGTCTCTCACCTCTGTCGTTCTCCGTTATTGCTTCATACAGTGCCGAGGAAACCGGGTCATTAAACACTTCGTCCATGATATCCTCAGGAATATTGGTATATTCGTGATCTATCAGCATAAGCTTAAGAAGATCTTCCTCTCCTGCAGATATTCCGGACTGCTGTTCCTCCCACCTCCGGTAGTCTCCCCGGACAGGGCTATCTGCCTTTGCGCCGGTAAACTGAGTCCGTATTGCCGCCTCCGATATCCCTGTTTCCTCTGACAGGAGACCCATGTACATATCAGCTTCCACCGGCTTCATTTCCTTCAGCATTTTCAAGGCTTCCTCAAGGTACAGCAGCTTTTCCTGCCTGTCCCGGAGGTTGTATTTTTCTTTTATCTTTTTCAGCTTGAAATCACCGTATGGAAGAGCCTTGTCCGCAAGATTCAGGTATTCTCCTCTGCCATGAGTCTTGATAAATTCATCGGGATCCTTGCCGTCGGAAACCACCAGAACTCTGGCTCTGCAGTCCTCCCCGTAGAGGATATCCAGACCTCTCAATGCTGCATTTTGCCCTGCCGCATCAGCATCATAGGATAGGACAACATTTGAAGTGTACCTCTTGATAAGCCTTGCCTGACCCTCCGTCAGTGCCGTGCCCAGTGATGCGGATACATTGCGCACCCCGGCCTGGTACAGGGAAATAACATCCATATATCCCTCAACAAGAAATATTCTGTCCTCCCTGGCGGCATACTCCCTTGTAAGATTAAGCCCGTATAGATTGAACTTCTTCTGAAATACCGAGGATTCCTTGGAGTTAAGGTACTTCGGTGTTCCGTCGGAGATAATTCTCCCTCCGAATCCTATTACTTTACCTGAGGTGTCCTGTATGGGAAACATGACCCTGTCCCTGAAGTAGTCAAAATACCTGCCGTTCTTTTTTGACGCCAGCCCCACCTCCACAAGGTCGTCGGGATTAAAGCCCTCTCCCGTAAGATAATCGGTAAGGCCTGTCCAGCTGTCATCTGCATATCCGATGCCGAAGCTGTTCAATGTATCATCCGACAGTCCGCGATTTCTCATATAGGCCAAACCGGGATTCGGCTTTTCTCTCAAGGCTCTGTAATAATATCTTGCTGCCAGTCTGTTTATCTCGTACAGCTCCTTGTTTATACGTTTTCTGCCGGTGTTCTTTGTTATCTCTACGCCGCATTTTTTAGCAAGCATTTCCAGCGCTTCGGAAAAATCCAGATTATAGTGTTTCATCACGAAGCTGAAAACATCTCCCCCTTCTCCGCATCCGAAGCATTTGTATGTCTGAGTCTGTTCATAAACAACAAAAGAAGGTGTTTTCTCCTTATGAAAGGGACAGACACCTTTGTAAATGCTGCCCGCCTTCTTAAGTGTTACCACCTCGCCGATGATATCGACGATGTTACACCTGCTTTTTATTTCATCAACAGTATTGTAGTTGTAGGAAATTCTATTATCTGCCACATGAACCCCTTATTAAAAAACCCTTATCACTATTATGTACGACAAGGGTTTATGATTTCCTTTATTGAATTGTAATTTTCTGTATGATTGTTATGCATTATTTCCAGTCGGTCTTCATGAACAGCTCCCTGTACTTGTTGTAGGCATATCTGTCAGTCATTCCCGCAATATGGTCCTTAACAAGCTCCTCAAGGTCGCACTCCTCCTCCATGCCAAGAAGCTCAGCCGGAAGTTCCCTTGGGTTTGTCATGTAATAATCAAATAGACTGCAGATTATCTTTTCCACCATGATGATATCTTCAGCCTGCTTAACCTCCCGGTTATGGTACACGTTGGCAAACATGAAGGATCTGAGGTTGTTCATTGCCTCCAGCTTCTCGTCGCTTAAGGCGGCAAACGGTTTCCCGTCACTGAAGGAAATCATGTCCTTGACGAGGGTATCTATTCTCTGCTTGTGGGTTGATCCCAGAATTTCAATGCTTTCTGCAGGAAGATCCTCCGCCGTTATGACACCGCTTCTTATGGCATCATCGATATCATGGTTGATATATGCTATTCTGTCGCTGGTTTTTACTATCTGCCCCTCAAGGGTGAAGGGCATGTCCGGACCTGTATGATTCAGAATTCCGTCCCTTACCTCCATTGTAAGGTTCATTCCCCTCTTGCTTCCGCTTATCTCAAGACAGTCCACAACCCTCAGGCTCTGAACATTGTGCCTGAAGCCTTTGCTGTATATTCTGTTAAGAATTGCCTCTCCGCTGTGGCCGAAGGGAGTATGACCCAGATCGTGTCCCATGGCAATGGCCTCAGTGAGATCCTCATTAAGCGCCAGTCCCCTGGCAATGGTTCTTGCTATCTGGGATACTTCAATCGTATGGGTGAGCCTTGTTCTGAAATGATCACCCTCCGGAGAGAGAAACACCTGGGTTTTGTGCATAAGGCGTCTGAAGGCCTTTGAGTGGATTATTCTGTCCCTGTCCCTCTGAAAGTCGGTGCGAACATCGCATTTTTTCTCATCCTTCAGTCTTCCCTTTGATTCCGCTGCCTTTGCGGCATACCGGGAGAGATACATTCTTTCTCTGTTTTCCGTATCAATTCTGTTAATCATTATTTAACACCTGTATGTCCGAAGCCTCCGCTTCCCCTTTCTGTGGAATCCAGTGAATCGGCCCTTTCGATTTCGACTTTCTCCAGTTTTGATACAACCATCTGGGCTATTCTGTCACCGCTGTGTATGGTGAAATCCTCCCTGCCAAGGTTTATGAGAGCCACCCCGATTTCACCTCTGTAATCGGAATCTATGGTTCCGATTCCGTTTATCAGGCCTATTCCATGCTTAACTGCAAGTCCGCTTCTTGCCCT
>JALFKB010000078.1 GCA_022775805.1 Clostridiales bacterium | reverse complement strand
ATACATGCATGAATTACCTATAACACAACACATAATTGAACTCGCAGAAAAACATTGCAGAGAAAACGGCGGAAGCCGGGTTATCAATGTGAATCTTGTAGTTGGAGACTACTCGGGATACGTGGGAGAATCAGTTCAGATGTATTTCGATGTTATTTCCGAAGGAACCCTGTGTCAGGGTGCAGCCTGCAACATCAGGCACGTTGAACCCAAGACAAGATGCTCGAAATGCGGCAAGCTGTTCAAGAGACAGCTGCTGTCCTTTGAGTGCCCTTACTGCGGCGGACAGGGAGAACCCACCGACATAGGCAAGGAGTTTTACATTGACACCATCGAGATAGAATAAACACAAGCACAGCAGAACAGGAGATACTATGCACGATATCAGAAAGATTGACCTCCAGGAGGGAATCCTGGATGAAAACGACCATATTGCCCAGCACGTGAGAGAGCACATGACTGACCACGGAATCCTTGTGGTCAACGAAATGGGAGCTCCCGGCGTAGGCAAGACAACCACTCTCAAGAACATTTTCAAGCACATGACTCTCAAGCCATATGTAATTGAAGGTGACATCGAATCCGATCTGGATACGGTGGATCTTCAGAACCTTGGTGTGGAGGCACATCAGATCAACACCTACGGTGCCTGCCATCTGGATGCGCCTATGATAGAGCATGCGACTCATCACATTCCGTTTGATGAGCCGGGAATCATGTTCATCGAAAACATCGGAAACCTGGTCTGCCCTGCCGAGTTTACAATCGGCGAGCATGTACTCATGCTTGTTTCCACGGTAACCGAGGGCAGTGACAAGCCTTACAAGTATCCTCTCGCCTTTGAGAAGGCAGATATTATCATACTCAACAAGGTTGATCTGATTCCTTATCTTGACTTCGATGAAGAGTTCTTCATGAAGGGAGTTCGGGCACTGAACAAGGATGTTCCCGTGTTCAAGGTTTCCGGCAAAACCGGAGAAGGCTTCCCTGAGGTTGCGGCATGGCTGGAGGAAAAAGCTAAAAAACTGGAGGTACATGAACATCATCATGAACAGCATGACCACCATCATCACGACTAAAATTAAATTATGGGGAATAGTTCAAGGGGTCGGTTTCCGGCCCTTTGTTGCTAAAGTGGCCCACAGACTGGGAATGAAGGGTCAGGTTCTGAACATAGGCGGCCTTGTGGAAATCACTGTGACTGATACCCGTGAACGCATCGACGCCTTCATAGACACACTGATTGCAGAGAAGCCCGGACCGGCGGAAATCGTTCACATCAAATGCACCCCTCTGGAGTATCGCAGCTTTGATGATTTCGAAATAATCAGAAGCGGCGAGGGTGACGACGAAGCGGCTATGATTCCTGCGGATCTGGCAATATGCCCCCACTGTCTCCGGGAGCTATACGACAGGGACAACCCCCGCTATCATCACCCCTTTATCAGCTGCATGATATGCGGACCCAGATACACCATAATCGACAGAATCCCCTATGACAGGGACAACACATCCATGATTGACTTTCCCATGTGCGATTTCTGCCGGGATGAATACACCGATCTTCAGGACAGACGTCACCACGCTCAGACAATCTCCTGCCGGGACTGCGGTCCACAGCTGATATGGAGACCTGCAAAGGCAGACAGCGCTCCTCCTCCTGAGGGGGATGAGCAAATACTGGACAGGGCTGCGGAGATATTAAAGGATGGCGGTGTTATTGCTTTCAAAAGCGTAGGCGGCTTCAATCTTGTGGCAAATCCCTTCGATCCGGAGGCGGTGAGAAAACTCCGGGAGGCCAAGCACAGAGAGAGTAAGCCCTTTGCGGTAATGTTCAGAAGCATAGATGAAATCAGGAAATTCTGCTTCGTAAACCCTGTTGAGGAGAAGCTTCTTGAATCCTCGGCACGGCCCATTATCCTTCTGGAGCACAGGGAAAGCGACAGCGAGGAGATAAACAAAAGCAGATTCATAGGGTCTTTCCTGCCAAGCTTTGCGGCACAGTATCTGCTCCTTGACAGAATCAGCCCTCTGATTTTCACAAGTGCCAACGCCTCTAACATGCCCATGATAAAGGATGAGGATGAAATTGAGGCTTTCATCGACAGAGCAAACAGCAGCAGGCAGCTAATTGACGGAACGCTGTTTAACGAGAGGAAGATTCGCCTCCGGGCTGATGACTCCGTTACCCGGGTCATTGACGATCAGCCTCAGATGATAAGACGTTCCAAGGGGTACGCCCCTGTACCTCTTTATGTCAATGCGGGAAATGACTCGGCTGCAAGATGCATTCTGGCAACAGGCAGTCAGCTTAAGAATTCATTTGCCCTTTCCAAGGGACCCTTCTCATACATGAGTCAGTTCTTTGGAGATATGGACACAATTGAGAATCAGAATATATACAGAGAGAATGTTGACCGAATGGCGGAGCTCTTCAGAATAGAGCCTGAAATGGTTGTCTGCGACATGCACCCGCTGTACTTCACGAGAAGCTTCGCAGAGGAATATGCAGACAGAGCCGGTCTGCCTTTGCATATGGTGCAGCACCATCATGCCCACGTTGCCTCTGTAATGGCCGAAAACAATCTTGAGGGGAAGGTTATCGGCGTAAGCTTTGACGGTACGGGCTACGGCACTGACGGCTGCATATGGGGCGGGGAGTTCCTGCTCTGTGAAGGCGGAAACATGGAGAGATTTTCCCACCTTAGGTATGTTGACATGATTGGCGGCGATTCCTCCATGAAGGACGGTCTGCGTTCTGCCATCAGCTATCTGGCGGCTGACATAGACAAAAGCGCCGGCGACCGGGAGATTGTTCCCGACATTTCCAACATTCTTGAATTCGGCAGCAGAAGGATTCTGGACTCACCGAAATCCCGGATCATTCTCAAGGCACTTGAAACAGGAACGAATACCGTGAAGAGTTCCAGCATGGGAAGGCTATTTGATGCTGTTTCCTGTCTGCTGGGAATATGTGACTATAATGATTACGAGGGCCGGTGCGCCATAATGCTTGAGGACGCTGCCGCATTCGCACTGAAACACCCGGGGGAAAACAGGGCCTGTGATCTTGCTCTGGAGTTTCATCGCAGCATTTCCAATATGATTATCCGGCAGTGCCGGCACATGCGGGAGGAGACAGGAGCGGATCAGGTGGCTCTGACAGGGGGCACCTTCCAGAACAAAATTCTCATGGAGGAAACCCTCAGTCTGCTAAGGGCCGACGGCTTCGAGCCCTATTACAATATTTCCGTCAGTCCCAACGATGGCGGAATTGCACTGGGTCAGCTCTTTGCGGCGATGCACCTTAACAAATAATAATGTAATTATGTTGCAGCATTTTGATATAATTGTAATTGAAACTAACATGCTGAAAGAGGAATTGTAATTGAGAAGCAGAAAATGGCGTGAAAAAGAGTTTTCCACTGAGACGCTGACTCAGCACGAGGTGGACGAAATAATGGCTGAATCCGAGGGTTATGACCGGGGCGAAGCCCCTGTGGTCAGACAGACTCAGTACGCGGAATGTCTTGAGGATCTGGCTGAGCTTCAGCGAAGAGGACACGAATCATCAGACATGAGCTTCACGCTCCAGCCCCTTAGTCCGGATGACGAAAACTACGAGGACATTATGGAGAACTATGAGGACATTACCGAAAAGATGTCTTCAAATCCCACCAAGCCGAAGTACTGGTTCAAGGAGCAGGGAGATCACTGGTACTGCAGTTGCGGCCAGTTGAACAAGGGAGACACCTGTTCCAACTGCGGACTTGAGAGGGATCTCCTGAGAGCTCTCTTCTTCCTGCACGAACCGGGTGAGGAGCCGGGAAAGTACGAGGGCATGGTTGTTCCTTACACTGAGGTTAACCTGCCTAAAGGCCTGTCCCCAAGGACGAAGCTGATACTGGCCATTGCCGTAATCGCCATCCTTCTTGCAGGCACCGGGTTATTATCCTATTTCTACATTATCAAGCCAAGTCTGGAGAAGGAGGCTGCGGAGAGTGCAAAGGCAGCGGCCGACAGCATGAAGGCCGGTATTGTCCTTTGCTCCGACGGCATGGACACATTCTTCCGCAGCAGCTACATTACTGCGGGTGACGGCTGCTGTGACAATGGAGAATACGAGCAGGCCATCAGCTTCTATGGCATGGCTCAGTCCCTCCATGACAGCAGCGAAATTGCGGACAAGATTGACAATGCCAAGTTCGGATACGTGAAGTCCCATATGTCCGAGGGCGGAGACAAATTCGAGAAATATCTGAATGAGCTCTTTGACAGCAATTACTCAGGAATAGGCGATATCTACTACAAATACTATGAGTGGAAGGTTAAAATCGTGGCGAACATGAGCCCGGATGACTATTCATCGGACATTTCCACCGCCAGCAGAAACGATATCGTTTACTTCCATGTGACCCTCAGCGGAGGCCCTCCTGAAGAGGACATTGACGTATACTACAGAGCTAAGTACCCTTCCGGTCATGAAGAAATTCAGCAGATCGGCACCGGCTGGAAATCCGGTTCCAAGGGCACGGTGCGGTGCATGTACGCCGTTCCCCTTCTGGGCAAGGAGGGTAAGCTCACCTTCAGCGTTTACAACAAGAGCAATGAGGAGCTGCTGGGCAGCGATTCAATCACATTAAGCAAATAGTTATAGAGTGAATAGTCAAAGCAAGACCCCATGTGTTTCACATGAGGTCTTGTTTGTTGTTCGTATTTCTTCGTATTTCTTCTCTGGCCGTTTGCTCGTTCCGAATAATCACGAAAAAATGGTAATAATATCCATGTGATGTTGCGAACCCTTATGCACCAAGGGCTCATTAAGAACCATTTCCCAATACCCTCAAGGCTGATGTTGAGTAATCGGATGACTGATGTTGAAGCAATCAGAAAATATCCAAATTTGCTTCAACATGGCCTCGAAACAGGTCTGATTTATCGCCTAATTTTTTCCATTTTTTGAAGCAATCTATATCTATTCTTATTTGCTTCAACAATTTTCAGGTTTTGTTGCAGCAATTCTTCAGCAGAACGCAATGCTTCAAATTCATCCCCGGAAAAGGCTTGCTGAGCTGCCTGAATCCAATGAATGTTGAAGCAAATTCTTCTCAAAATCAAATTCTTCAACATTCATATCTTCCGTATCAATTTATTGTTATCTTGCGCCGGTTTCTTTAGCAAAGCTCTCCCGAATAATCACGAAAAAATGGTAATAATATCCATGTGATGTTGCGAGCCCTTATGCACCAAGGGTTTGAGAACGATGCAAAATCACCTTTGTGAAAACAGGCAGAAAAAAACCATAAAATCGAAGAAAACAAGTAATTTAGGGCTCAGATTGCCCATATCCGGACCTGTTTTCACAATGTCAGAATATGGAAGATTGAAATTTCAACGTTTTTCAAAGTGGCTGGAAAAAGTTCGTGATAATTACGGGGCTGCTGCGTGGCGGGGCGGCGGCCCAATGGGAAAGGTGGCGGGGCGGCGCTTCGGCCCAATAGAAAAGCTGCCGCACTCACAGTGCAGCAGCTTCTGTATCACTTTTGTGTCTGATTTCGATCTGGATTACTCGATTATCTCAGTTACAACGCCGGAACCTACTGTTCTGCCGCCTTCTCTGATAGCGAATCTCAGTCCTTCTTCGATTGCGATCGGTGTAATCAGGGAAATTGTCATTG
>JALFKB010000022.1 GCA_022775805.1 Clostridiales bacterium | reverse complement strand
CAGTTCAATGTTCTGCATGGTATTGTCTTCGGCGGTGCTTTCCGCTCCGCCCTGCTGTCTTGCGACAGCTTTAGTAATATACCAAATTTATCTCCCTCTGTCAACACTTCTTTTGAACTTTTTTCATTTTCTTTTTCGTTTAATTTTTCTTTCATTATAAGCGCCGTTTTCCAAGCTCAATCAGTAAGAATTATACATAAATATGGTTGTCATATAAGGGCTGCTGTGCTACCATTAAGTCACGTAGAGTAGATATTGTGCGTAAAGTGTCATGAGATGGGATGTTGCTCATGAACGAAGGATTATCCGCGGTACAATGTCGCGTCCGCTACTACATTAATGATGAAACAAACTCTTTTCATATTTAGTGTAGTTACTACGTAGCACTATTATATGAAAGGAGGTTTTTTTATGCAGCAGACTATGAGAACCGGCAAAGAGCGTACTCTTCAGATAGTTGTAATGGCTATGATGGTTGCGCTTATTTTTGTCTTTTCAAGATTTCTCGGAATCAACAGCGATGTGGTGCATCTGGGATTTGACTTTCTGCCTGTCATGGTAGTGGCATATCTATACGGCCCGTTATGGGCAGCCGTTACTTACATGGTAGGCGATCTTGTATGTGCAATCGGAATGCCGCTGGGAATGATTAACCCGGGTCTTACCGTTATCGCAGGCATTATCGGTCTCGTTTACGGATTTGCTTTCCACAACAGAGATCTGTCAGGCCGAAAGCTGATTCTTGTAACAGTAATCGCATCCCTGGCCGTTGCCGGAGTAATTAAGCTCTTTGGCACTACTCTCTGCCTTGCGGTAATGTACGGTTCCCCGTACTGGGCAATATTTGTTTCCAGAATACCAAACTGCATCATTCTCTTCGCAGCACAGGTCATAACAATTCCACTGGTATACAGATATGTTGCAGTTCCGGGAAAGAGACTTTTAAAAGGCTGATCATTCTATTATTGAAGCTTATTCTATAATTGAATACATTGATGCCGCATCTTCTTTTCGAACGGATTCCTTAAGCATCTCCACTCTGGCGGTAAGGGATCCGTTACCGAACTGGATGTGAATTATATCGCCAACCCTGACCTCTGTTCCGGGCTTGGCGATTTTTTCATTTATTGTGATTCTTCCCTGCTCGCAGGCCTCCTTGGCCACGGTTCTTCTCTTGATGATTCTGCTGTTTTTTAAAAATTTATCAATTCTCATTATTCTATACTCCGGCTTCACAATCAGGCAGTAACTGCTTCTCTGCCCTTTGATCTGTACAAATTAAAATGACGGATAACCGAAGCTACCCGTCATGTAAAAGCAATTCTATTTGTTCACTGCATCCTTGAGAGCCTTCCCTGCCTTGAATACAGGTGCCTTTGATGCATCAATCTGAATAACTTCACCAGGCTTTCTAGGGTTTCTGCCCTGTCTGGCTTTTCTCTCACGAACTTCGAAAGTTCCGAAACCTATTAACTGTACCTTTTCTCCCCTAAGTAATGCTTCCTCAATACATGCTGTCACTGCATTGATTGTTGCTTCTGCGTCCTTCTTCTTGGCGCCTGTTTTCTCCGCAACTGCTGTTACCAGTTCAGCTTTATTCATCTGAAAATCCTCCTTAATATTTATAACAATCAGAACACAGTCTGTTTCTGTACAAGAGTATCATTAACAGTGTCACGTTAATGATTTTCGCATTTTTAAAAAGCCTTGTCAAGTAAAAATACCTCTTGAAATATCAGTATCCAAGCTTGAAAACAAAAGGATAATTAATGTATTACCACAATCTCAAACGATCACATATTGAAGCGATTCTGCCGCCGAACTTGATGCCCAGCACCTCGTCCCTCGTGATTCCCTTTGTCTTGATTATCATGATTCCGTACACACAGGCTCCAACAAGAATCGAGAGCACCGTGGCAATGCTGTTATGTCCCGTTAGAATAAACAGCTTGTATGCACCGAAAACAAAGAGGCCCATCACAACCGCTGAAACAAGAGGTTTCGCAACGGCATCCTTAACGGATATTCCGGCACCTGTAAATCTCACTACACATATGTAATCGAGAACCGCCGCAGTAAGATAAGCACAGAGCGTACCAACAGCAGCCCCCACTATGTTGATGCTTTGAATTCCCACAAGTATCCAGGTGACGATTATTTTCACACCTATGCCTATGGCGAGGTTCACAACAGGCCAGTTCTGCTTGGTCAAACCCTGAAGAATGCCGGTCATTGTTGTAACAAGACCGAGGAATATGAACCCCACTGCCAGCACCATAAGACACGGTGTGGCGCTTATTGCACTTTTCACCTGAAGAGGATAAAGCAAAAGCAGCGCAGGCTTGGCAAGAATGAGAAGACCCACAGTGCACGGGAACGCAATCATTGTAGTCAGTCTAAGACCCAGGGATACCGTCTTTCTCAGTTCAACTGTATCCTTTAGCCTGTTTGCTGCTGAAACCATAGGTACAATGCTGACTATAATAGCCTGCATGAACACCTGAGGGAAGCCTATAATAGGATCCGCCATGGATGTCAGCTGACCGTACAGGTCCTTGGCACTTTCCGTATCCCAGCCTGTTGCCTGAAGTCTGTACATTACCACAGAGGCATCAATGGCATTCATCAGTGGAAGCAGCGCAGCTCCGATGGTAATAGGAACGGCTATCATTACAAGGGTTTTAACAATCCTTTTCGAGGATTCCCTTACACCTGTTCTGTCGGATTTTATCCTGGCTCTTATGGCCTTCCTGCTCCAGTGATAGATAAGCATCACCGTCAGAAGTCCCGCAAGGGCTCCCACGGATGCACCGAAGCATCCTCCGGCAGCACCTCGAGCTCCCGGATCGTACTCCTGGGAAAACAGAGTGCCGTTAAGCATGCAGTAACCCAGAGAGAGTCCCGCACCTACCCTGAAAATCTGTTCCATTATCTGGGAGACAGCTGTTGGATTCATGTTCTGCTGTCCCTGGAAGTAGCCTCTGTAGGCTGACATCAACGGCACGAGAAGAAGTGCCGGAGCAGTAGCCTGCATCGCCAGTGCCGAGCCCGGTACATGAACAATATCCGCTATTATGCCGGCTCCGAATACTACAACAAGAGCTCCGATCAGTCCCAGAGAGGTCATAAGAATTCTGGAAATCCTGAACACTCTGTCCGCCTCCCTGTACTGCCCGACTGCATATCTCTCCGATACCATCTTGGATGTGGCAACAGGCAGACCTGCCGTGGATATTACAAGAAGAACGGAATAAATGGCATAGGCAGGGGCATAGTTTGCCATACCTGCGGCGCCTATCCAGTTTGTAAGGGGAATCCTGAAGCAGGCTCCAAGTATTTTCACTATAAGTCCCGCTGCAGCAAGAACTGCAGCGCTTGTAACAAGTGATTTCTTTGACATATATAATCTCCTACACTACATAAGAGGCGCAATCAGCCTCAGCGCTTTGCCGCATATCTTCCCGAAGAGGGAATAGTTTCTGCAGTCCTTAAGTGTTATAAGGCGGCAATTCTCAAGGGTACTGTTAAAATCGCTCTCTATGTCCTCCACAACCGGACTGTTCCATATGTAAGCAGCGCATTCAAAATGAAGAAACAGACTTCTGAAATCAAGATTTATCGTTCCCACCACCGCCTTCATGTCATCGCTGGTAAACACCTTGGCATGAACGAATCCGGGATTGTATTCATATACTTGAACACCACCCTCTATAAGCTCCATATAATGAGTTCTGGCCAGATAATAGGCGTATTTCTTATCCGGAACATGGGGCAGAATAATCTTCACATCAATGCCCCTCTGGGCGGCAAAAATCAACGCATTCGTCATTTCCTCGTCAAGAATGAGATAAGGGGTCATGATGTGAACATAGTCGTTTGCCCTGTTCAGTATATCAAGGTAAACCTTCTTGCCCACCTCCTCCTCATCAAGGGGACTGTCCCCATATGGAACGATATATCCGCCGTAGGTAACAGATCCGTCATCCTTCATCCCATGGAACATGTACCGGTCATAGTTTTCCGGGGTTTTGCTGTCAATATTCCACATCTGGAGGAACATCAGGGTAAAGCTGTCAACCGCCCTGCCCTTAACCATTATTGCAGTATCCTTCCAGTGTCCGAAGCGCTCCTTCCTGTTGATATACTCATCGGCAAGATTTACGCCCCCTGTAAAGGCAGTATGTCCGTCTATGACCACGATTTTTCTGTGGTCTCTGTTGTTCTGGTGTGTTGTAAGGAATGGCTTCATGGGTGAGAATACTTTGCATTTTATCCCGTGAGCTCTAAGTTTAACCGGATAATCCTTGGGAAGTCTGAGCATCGTATTTGTACCGTCGTACATCACCCTCACCTCCACGCCCTCACGGACCTTCTGCTTGAGGATGTGGAGAACTGAATCCCACATTTCGCCCTTGTCTATTATGAAGTACTCCAGGAATATGAATTCCCTCGCCCGCTGGAGCTGTCTCAGAAGCTCATCGTGCTTGTCCTCACCCAGAGGGAAATACTCCACGCCGCAGTTATCGTAAACGGGATAATGACCCTCCTCGTAGAGATACTTGATTATGCCGTATTCCTTGCCTATATCCGCAGCCAGTCTATCAACTGTATCACTGTCGGGAATCAGGTAGTTCCTCTGCTGCAGATACTGCTTTTCCAGCTGAGATACAATATACTTCGTACCGGGCTGAAGCCTGGTATAAATATAAAAAGGCACACCAAGTACAGGTGTGGCCACAATCAGCAGAATCCACATCAGCTTGAAGCTCGTGTTAAGTCTGGCATTGAAAAGATAAATGATTATAATAACAGAAAGGACACCGAAAATATTATTGGCAATCAGTACCTTGGATCCGATTACAACAAAACCGCCAAACAGAATAAGCCCCTGTATCAGAATAAGCAGTATGAAAATTGTTGTTCGTCCGAAGAGGACCTTCCAGAGTCCTCTGATTTTTTCCTTCATATCAGTTTGATTCGAGCCATGTAATATATGGCAGATTTCTGTATTTCTGATCGTAATCCAGGCCGTAACCCACGATGAATCTGTCATCAACGGTGAACCCAACATAGTCCACATTAATGTCAACTCGTCTTCCTGTAGGCTTGTCAAGAAGTGCGCATATTTTAACGGAAGCAGCTCCTCTGCTTTCGAAATAACCCATGAGGTAATTCAACGTAACACCTGAATCCACAATATCTTCAACTATTATTACATCCTTGCCCTCAATGTCAGTATCCAGGTCCTTGTTAATTTTCACGATACCTGAGGACTTTGTGGCGGCGCCGTAGCTGCTGCATGCCATGAAATCAATGCACATGTCCAGTTCGGTATTTCTCATGATATCCGCCATCCACATAACAGCTCCCCTGAGTATTCCCACCAGCACGATGGACTTTCCCTTGTAATCCTCGGTTATTCTGGCGCCGATTTCCGCTGCCTTTGCATTAATCTCTTCCTGAGTGATCATTACTGTTCCGATTGTGTCGTTATGCATTGCCGTCATCCTCCCCGTTATCGCTGTTCACTTCAAATTCTACATCATCAACCATATGCTTCTTGTGATACTTCCGTGAAAGATCCTTTCCCTTCTCTCCCGTCCAGTACACATCAAGTTCCTTCTTCAGATACCAGATAATCAGCATCCATATCAGTACATCATCAATAAGACTCAATGGGAATACAAGAGCCGGTATAAGGTCTATAGGCAGGAACAGATACACTATTCCTGCCACAATAAGAGCTTTTTTTGTTTTTGGCACAGTTCTGTCAGCCATCATGAATCTGATGGCCTTCATTCTGCTCCATATGACTCTGAAACTCCAAAACTGCATCTGATCTCTCCTGTTATTCTTCCTCCAGCAGCTCCTCTATGACATCAAGAAGCTCCTCATGTCCGGTTTTTTTCAATGCCGAAACGGGAATAACCCTGTCATCCTTATTCAGGCCCAGGGTCTGACGAATGAGCTTCACCTGCCCCGGAATCTGGTTTCGCGATACTTTATCGGCCTTCGTAGCCACAACTATTCCGTCAAGGCCGAAATGCTTCAGGTATCCGTACATCTGAACATCCTGTTTCGAGGGTTCATGCCTGATATCAACAAGCTGTACAATCTTCACAAGATTGGGCCTGTTTTCGATATAGGTTTCCATCATGTCGCCCCAGCTCTCGGACACCGATTTGCTGACCTTGGCATAGCCGTAGCCCGGAAGATCCACTATTCTGAACTCATCATTTATCAGGAAAAAATTAATGGTCCTGGTCTTTCCGGGATTTCCGCTTACCTTGGCAAGCTTCTTTCTGCCGGTTAGAAGATTCAGCAGAGAGGACTTGCCCACATTGGACCTTCCCGCAAAGGCAATCTCCTTCAGGTTTTCAGGGGGATACTGGGATGGCTTCACCGCAACAGTCTCAATATCCGATTTCGTTATTCTCATTGCTGTTTACCCGTCTTCCTCACCAGAACCTCTTTTAACGCATCGTTTACCGTATCAAGAAGAACAAACTCCATTTCGTTTCTAACTGCTTCCGGTATCTCTGCTATATCCGGTTCGTTTTCTCTCGGCAGGAGAACCTTCCTGATTCCCGCTCTGTGTGCCGCCATAACCTTCTCTCTTATTCCTCCCACCGGAAGCACCTTGCCTCTCAGGGTGATTTCCCCTGTCATGGCAATATCCTTTCTTACAGGAATACCCGTAAGTGTTGATATCATTGATGTGCACATTGTGACGCCGGCAGAAGGACCGTCCTTTGGTGTGGCGCCCTCCGGGATATGAAGGTGAAGGTCATATTTCTTGTAGAAATCCTTAGGGATTCCCAGGCTTTCAGCCTTCTGTCTGATATAGTTTATTCCTGCCTTTGCAGATTCCTGCATCACGTCTCCCAGTTGTCCCGTAAGCTCCAGCTTGCCAGTTCCTTCAACTGCGGCTGTTTCAATAAAGAGAGTATCTCCTCCCACAATTGTCCATGCCAGGCCCGTTGTGACACCCACCTCCGTCTTGTTTCTGATAACATCGAAGTGGTATTTTTTCTTGCCTAGATATTTCTCAACGGCAGAGGCTGTCATGCTTACCTTATCGGTTTCGCCGGATACGTATTTTCTGGCAACACGTCTGCAAAGTGTACCGATTTCTCGCTCGAGATTTCTAACACCGGATTCTCTGGTGTAATAGTTGATTATGGTTCTCAGTCCCGCCTTTGTAAATGAAATGTTGGAGGCTGTAAGACCGTTTTCTTTTATCTGCTTCGGAACGAGATACTGCTTGGCGATATTGAGCTTGTCATCCTCGGTGTATCCCGTAACTTCTATAACCTCCATTCTGTCAAGAAGAGGTCTCGGAATTGTATCCGTCGTATTTGCGGTAGTAATGAACATTACCTTTGAAAGGTCAAACGGAACCTCAAGGAAATGATCTGTGAAGTCTCTGTTCTGCTCGGGATCCAGAACCTCCAGAAGCGCTGATGCGGGATCTCCCTTGTAGTCAGCTCCAATCTTGTCCACCTCGTCAAAGAGGAAAACAGGGTTTCTGGTTCCGCAGTCCTTAATGGCACTGATAATTCTGCCCGGAATCGCACCTATATATGTTCTGCGATGTCCTCTGATTTCTGCCTCATCCCGAACACCGCCCAGGGACATGCGCACAAATTCCCTGTCAATTGATCTGGCAATTGATCTGGCTATGGATGTCTTGCCTGTTCCCGGAGGTCCTACAAGACAGAGAATCGGTCCCTTGAGACTCTCAGACAGTCTGATTACCGCCAGATACTCCAGAACTCTTTCTTTTACCTTGTGGAGTCCGTAGTGATCCTGATTCAGAATATCCTCGGCCCTTGCCAGATCCAGATTGTCCTCGCTAAGGGTGTTCCAAGGAAGATCCAGTACAGTTTCTATGTATGTTCTGCTTACGGTTGCTTCGGCAGATGACGGCTGCATCTTTGAGAATCTGTCGATTTCACGTGAAATCTTTTCCCTGGTCTTGTCCTCCAGATTAAGCTCCTCCAGCTTCTTTCTGAAGCCCGCAACTTCATCCTCAATGCCTTCGCCTCCAAGCTCCTCCTGGATGGCTCTCATCTGCTCCCTGAGGTAGTACTCCCTCTGGTTCTGATTAATCTGAGATTTTACCTTGGTGGTAATATCCTGTTCTATGGTCAGAATCTCTATTTCCTTCGCCAGAATCTCGTTAAGCTTCCTGAGTCTCTCCTTGGAATCAATGGCCTCAAGGATTGTCTGCTTATCTTCAATTTTAATGTCGAGATGGGAGGCAATCATATCAGCCATCCTGCCCGGAGATTCGATAGTAACAACGCTTGCAAATACCTCCGGCGACAGATTCTGATCGATGTTAATGTATTCGTCAAAGCTTCCCAGAACGGTTCTCATGAGCGCTTCCGCCTCGGAGTCGCTGTCTGCCTCTTCTTCATCTCTAATCGGCCTGATTCTGCACTTGAAGTAAGGGACGTCAAAAAGCACCTCCTCTATCTCACCTCTGCAGAGCCCCTCAACAAGAACTCTGATTGAATCCCCCGGAAGCTTAAGCATCTGCTTAATCTTGCCTATGGTTCCTATTTTGTAAAAATCCTCCGGTGTAGGAAGATCAGTATTCTCGTCCATCTGTGATGACAGGAAAATATACTGATTGTTTACCATTGCCTTTTCAAGGGCATTTATTGATTTTTCCCTGCCAATGTCAAAATGCAGAACCATGTTCGGGAATACCGAGAGACCCCTCAGCGGGATCATCGGCAAATCGACATATTCTGCATCTGTTATGTTAAAGTCTTTTCTTTTTTCTTCCATTTTCTTTCCCTCTTTTTCCCCTATTTCAATTCATTCAATGTATTTCCTTCCGTAATAAGAACAGGCTCCCTTCCATCCTGAACAGTTTCCCTTGTAATGATGCATTTTACAACATCCTTCCTTGACGGGAGTTCATACATGACATTATTCATGATTTTCTCCATAATCCCCCTGAGTCCCCTGGCTCCCGTTTTGCGGGCTATTGCCATGTCTGCAATGGCGCCAATGGCATCCTCTTCAACCACAAGCTCTACGCCATCCATTTCAAGGAGTTTGCTGTACTGCTTTATCAATGCATTCTTCGGCTCAGTGAGAATGTCCATAAGAGCTTCCTTTGACAGTTCCTCCAGGGTAACAAGTACAGGAAGTCTGCCCACAATCTCAGGAATGAGGCCGTATTTCATCAAATCCTCCGGCTGAACATGCTTAAGCACCTCTTCCTTTTCAAGCTTGTTGCCGGCCACATTTGAGTTGAACCCTATTACCTTTTCTCCAATCCTCTTCTGAACAACCTTCTCAATTCCTTCAAAGGCACCGCCGCATATAAACAGAACATCAGTTGTGTCAAACTGAATGAACTCCTGATGGGGATGCTTACGACCGCCCTGAGGAGGAACATCTGCCACGGTTCCCTCCAGAATCTTCAGAAGGGCCTGTTGAACCCCTTCCCCGCTGACATCCCTTGTAATGGATGGATTCTCGGATTTCCTTGCGATTTTATCTATCTCATCAACATAGATTATACCATGTTGTGCTTTTTCTATATCATAATCTGCTGCCTGAATCAGTCTCAGAAGGATGTTCTCCACATCCTCTCCCACGTACCCCGCCTCAGTTACGGTAGTAGCATCTGCAATGGCAAAGGGAACATCAAGGATCTTCGCCAGAGTCTGTGCCAGCAGAGTCTTGCCTGATCCGGTAGGTCCTATCATGGCGATATTGCTCTTCTGAATCTCAACCTCATCATCGGCAGTCTGCATCATTATTCTCTTGTAATGATTGTATACGGCAACTGCCAGCGCCTTCTTGGCACTGTCCTGGCCTATTACATATTCGGAGAGTATCTCGTCAATTTCCTTCGGTTTCGGCAGTGAGACAGGTTCTCCCTCCACAACGCCTCTGCTTCCTGCAGCCTGGCGCTCCTCATCTGCAAGCACATCAAAGGCAACATGAATGCACTCGTCACAGATATACACTCCATTGCCGCTGAAAAGCCGTTTTGTCTGGCTCTGGGGTCTGCCGCAGAATGAACATCTTATTTCGTTGTTGCTATCGTATTTTGCCATTATCTGTCCTTTATCACCTTATCGATTATACCGTATTCAGCTGCCTCATCCGCCGACATGAAATTGTCCCTGTCAGTATCGGCTGCAACCTTCTCAAAGGGCTGACCGGTGTTTTCACTCAGAATTCTGTTCAGCTTTTCTCTCGTTTTGAGAATCCATTCGGCATGGATTCTGATATCCTCAGCCTGTCCCTTTACTCCCCCAAGAGGCTGATGAATCATTATCTCAGCATTTGGAAGACAGTATCTCTTGCCCTCGGTGCCGGCAGCAAGGAGAAATGCTCCCATGCTGGCTGCCATTCCCACGCATATGGTTGAAATGTCGGGCTTAATGTACCTCATTGTGTCATAAATAGCCATTCCGGCGGTTACTGAACCGCCGGGGCTGTTTATGTAAATATTAATGTCTTTGTCCGGATCTTCCGCCTCGAGAAAGAGAAGCTGTGCCACTACAACACTGGCAAGACGATCATCAATCTCCTCACCTATGAAAATTATTCTGTCCTTAAGCAGTCTTGAATATATGTCGTACTGTCTTTCGACTCCTCCGGTCTGTTCGATTACATATGGAACCATAGCTTCCGATCCTCCTGTCAAATCAGTTATTTGATTACTGCATTTTCGTACATGAAATCAACGGCCTTCTTCATCTTCAGGTCTCCGCTTATCATGTTTATGTTCTCTGCTCCGATCATCTCTGTGAGCTTCTCAACTTCAAGTCCGTACTGCTGTGCCATTGCTTCAAGCTGTTCCTTAACCTCTTCCTCTGATACCTGGAAGTTTTCCTGGTCAACGATCTTGGCAACAATCATTCTTGTCTTTGTTCTCTTGAATGCATCTTCCCTTACAGTATCTCTGAACTTGCCGGCATCCTGTCCCATGTAATTGAGATATCCGTTAAGATCCATGCCCTGAGCTCTCAGCTGCTGGTCGAATTCGTTCAGCATGCTGTCGATTTCAGATTCAACCATGGCATCCGGTACATCGATATCATTAGCTTCAAAAACAGCTTCGATAACATTGTTCTTCATCTGGTTTTCGGCTCTTGCTTCAGCAGCCTTCTGAAGTTCTTCCCTCTTGCTTGCCTTCAGTTCATCAAGAGTATCGAATTCGCTTACATCCTTGGCGAAATCGTCATCGATTGCAGGCTTTTCCTGTTCCTTGATTTCGTGAACGTGGCACTTGAATACAGCATCCTTGCCTGCCAGATCCTCTGAATGATACTCTTCAGGGAATGTTACCTTAACCTCAACGTCATCACCCTTGGAAGCGCCGATAAGCTGTTCTTCAAATCCAGGAATGAATGTTCCGCTTCCCAGCTTCAGAGGCTGTCTCTCTGCTGTACCGCCTTCGAACTGCTCGTCACCTACAAATCCGGCATAGTCGATCATAACCATATCGCCATCCTGTGCAGGTCTCTCAACCTCAACCATTCTTGAGTTTCTGGTTGCCATTGCATCAAGTTCTCTGTCAACATCCTCATCAGTTACTTCAGCAGAAATCTTTTCGATTTCCACACCCTTGTAATCCTTTACTTCGAATTCAGGATAGCATGCTACTGTAACTGTGATTTCGAAGCCTTCGCCCTTCTTTACCTGGCTGAACTCTGTCTTCGGATAATCGATTGCATCCACATCCAGTTCATCCAGTGCCAGTGGATAATTGAGTGAGAAAAGGTTGTTGATTGCATCTTCGAAGAATATGCCCTCACCGTATTTCTTTTCGATGAGTCCTCTAGGTGCCTTGCCCTTTCTGAATCCGTCGATTTCGAACTTGCCCTTTTCCTTCTGATAAACCTTGACTACAGCGTTTTCAAACTCCTCAGCAGAAAACTCCATTTTGAACTTTACTTCGTTCTTTTCTTTTGAAATAAATGTTGATTTCATTAATATATTTCCTCCTCGGTATTATACACATAGTGCAAATTATTATACATTGCAACGGCAAAAAAGTAAAGGGCAGAGAAACAATCTCCGCCCGGTGCAGACCATATACACTGTATTTATCTGTTCTTTTTGATGATTTCCATTCCTCTGGAGTACTTGCTTCCGTTTTCCTCCTCCAGACTGAACTTTTTCTGAAGCCTTCTGCCTATCTCGAGAAGTTCATCCTGCTCTCCCGAGAACAGCTCAATCTCAACTTCTTCAATGGGCTCCCTTCCGTATTCCGTCTCAATTCTTCCGGAATCGATGGATATCTCGAAGAGTGCCTTGCCGGTATCGATTCTGAAGCTTCTCCGGCTTACAGCAGTCTCCATAATGCAATTCAGACTTCTGTCGCCGATTAATTCCATAACCTGAGTGCCAATGGGGCTCTCCCTGAACACCGCAGGATCAGGGGTGTAACTTGTCACAGGAACATTAAGCTCCTCTCTTACATGAAGTCCATCCTCGCTGTAGCCCTTCCATTTTATGGCCGCAACGAAGCTCTCGTCTTCCTTTCTCACCCTGTAGGCAATCTCATTCTTTGCCAGATCACACTCATCAGTATCAAAATACTTTGCAATCAGACATCTTTCTTCTCTTGAGTCTATTTCTTCAAACTCCTTAAAAAGCTCGTTATCCCAAATTGCATCTGCAACGGTGCTGTCAGGAATACTGTACTTTAACTCGATCTCCATTTCGGACGCCTTCTCCTTTATCAATTCCCTTAAGGCTATACCTATAGTAGAAACATCTTTGCTAAAATATCATTTTCCTGTGAGAATGTCAAGAATTATCTGTTTTGACTGAGACCGGGCCTGATTTCATATATGTCCCGGCCCGAGGAATCCAGCGCTACAACAAGAGGCATGTTCTCCACTTCAATTCTTCTTACAGCCTCCGTTCCAAGTTCTGCAAAGGCAACAACCTCCGAGGATTTAATCGAACCTGCAATCAGGGCAGCCGCACCTCCAATTGCTGCGAAATAAACTGCTCCGTGGGCCATTGCAGCCTCAACAACTTCCCTTCCCCTGGGACCCTTGCCTATCATACCAATCAGCCCCTTGTCAAGAAGGGCAGGCGTGAAGCTGTCCATTCTGTAGCTTGTGGTTGGTCCCGCTGAGCCTGAAGGATATCCGGGTTTCGCAGGTGTAGGGCCCATATAGTATACTATCGCCCCCTTCAGTTCGAATGGCAGCTCCCTGCCCTCCTCAATAAGCTCCACAAGACGGCGGTGGGCTGTATCTCTTGCGGCATAGATTGTCCCTGAAAGAAGCACCCTGTCGCCGGTTTTGAGTGCCGCTAATTTTTCCCTGGTATAGGGCTGTGTAATTATGTGCTGCATCAGAGAATAACCTCCTTGTGTCTTGATACGTGGCAGTTTATGTTTACTGCAACGGGCATTCCCGCAATATGAGTTGGTGCGGCGATAACATTAACTGCCAGTGCTGTTGTCTCGCCGCCGAACCCCTGGGGACCTATTCCCAGTCCGTTTATTCTTTCCAGCAGTCTGATCTCCATTTCACGGTAGAACTCTGATGCATTACGGCTTCCCACCGGTCTCAGCAGGGCTTTTCTGGCCATCAGAGGTGCACTGGTGAAGCTGCCTCCGATTCCAACTCCCACAATGATAGGCGGGCATGGATTCCCTCCTGCAAGACTGCAGGTTTCAACTATGAAATCCTCCGCCCCCTTCACTCCAGCAGCGGGAGGCAGCATTTTTATCCTGCTCATGTTCTCAGAGCCGAAGCCCTTAGGCGCCACGGTGATTTTCACCCGGTCTCCCGGTACAACTGTCATGTTGATATCCGCCGGAGTGCTGTCACCTGTATTCACACGGTCGAAGGGATCCCTCACAATGGTCTGTCTGAGAAAGCCCTCAAGACAGCCCCTTCTTACTCCCTCGTTTACGGCATCGGTAAGGTCACCTCCCGTGAAGTGAACATCCTGGCCTATTTCCATGAATACACAGGCCATACCGGTATCCTGGCAAAGGGGAAATACCCCTTCCCCGGCAATTCCGATATTCTTTTCTATTGTTTCGAAGACATCCTTCGCAAGGGTGGTTTTTTCACGGTTTGCGCAATCCCGCAGGCATGTTGTAACATCCTCCCCAAGGTGGTGGTTGGCGTCTATATAGAGCCTGCTTATTGCGTCAGACACCTGTTTTACGTCGATCTCTCTCATTTTTTCCTTCTCGCTGTACTGACTCTCGGTACTTAATCTACAAAAAATCACTAAAAGATGACAAGGAAGAATGTCTGCCTCGTCACCTTAATAGAGAATGAGTATTACTCATCGGCTATATCTGATAATTGTTTTTTTACGCTTTCAAAGGATGTGGATCCTTCTGATTTTTTCGCTTTTATGCAATTTACGATGTCTATCGCCTGGTAAATATCTTCATCAAAGGCCTCTGAGAAGGATTTGAATTCCTCCATGGTCAAATCATCCAGAGCCTTGCCCTTATTGATGGCATATAGCACCATATTACCTATAATCTCGTGACAGTCTCTGAAAGGAATTCCCTTTCCCACGAGATAATCCGCCGCATCCGTTGCATTCATGTATCCGTATTTAGCCGCTGCTGACATCCTGTCCTTTTTCACTGTCATTGTGGAAATCATCTCGGTGAAGATTCCCAGGGATGCCTTAAGAGTATCCACCGCATCAAATACAGGTTCCTTGTCCTCCTGAAGGTCCTTGTTGTAAGCCAGCGGAAGGCCTTTGCATATAGTGAGAAGCGCCATAAGATCCCCGTACACCCTGCCGCTCTTGCCTCTTATAAGCTCAGCCATATCAGGATTCTTTTTCTGAGGCATTATGCTGCTTCCCGTTGAGTAGGCGTCGTCTATTTCAACGAATCCGAATTCAACGCTGCTCCAGTTTATCAGTTCCTCACAGAACCTTGTGAGATGCATGATACATATGCTACAGCAGCTTAGAAATTCTATGGCGAAGTCCCTGTCTGCCACTGCATCCATGCCGTTTGGAAGAACCGAGTCAAAACCAAGCTCCTTCGCCAGATACTGCCTGTCTGTATAGTATGTTGTTCCTGCCAGAGCACCGCTGCCCAGAGGAAGCCTGTTTATTCTACCGAGGCAGTCAGAGAATCTCTCTCTGTCTCTTGAAAACATCTGGTAGTAGGCAAGAAGATGATAGGCCAGGGTCACCGGCTGAGCCCTCTGGAGATGTGTGTATCCCGGCATAACAGTTTCCTGATGCCTTTCTGCCAACTCCTTCAGGGTTTTCAGCAGTTCCTTAAGCTTCTCGTCAATCTCCTCTGTTTCCTTTCGCAGAACCAGTCTGAAATCAACAGCCACCTGGTCATTCCTGCTTCTGGCAGTATGGAGCTTCTTTCCCGTACTGCCTATTCTTTCAGTGAGAACAGTCTCCACACCCATGTGTATGTCCTCGTTCTCAACTGTGAATTCAATCTTTCCGGCCTCAATGTCATCGAGAATGTCCCTAAGGGTTCCAACGATGAGTTCGGATTCATCCATGGAGATTATTCCCTGCTTTCCCAGCATCTTCGCATGGGCTATGCTGCCGGTAATATCCTCCCGGTACATTCTCTGATCAAAGGGTATTGAAGCGTTAAACTCATTACTCGACGAAGTCGCTTCCTTTGAGAACCTTCCTTTCCAAAGCTTCATGATTCTTTGATACTCCTTCTGCTGTTTCTTTCTGAATTGCACGTATCTTCAGCGGCAGTGACCAGAGGTTTATGAAGCCCTCTGCATCATACTGGTTATAAACCTCGTCCTTGCTGAATGTTGCGAATTCCTCATTGTACAGTGAATACGGAGACTTCTTGGCTGCCACAATGGCGTTACCCTTGTAAAGCTTCATTTTCACTGTTCCTGTAACGTTTTCCTGGGTTACATCAACAAATGCGTTGATTGCCTCTCTAAGAGGTGTGAACCATAGCCCATTGTACAGCAGTTCAGCATATTTTTCACCTACAATTTTCTTGTAGTGTGCAGTATCTCTGTCAAGAATCAGTTCCTCCAGACCGGCGTGGGCTGCGAAGAGAATAGTTCCTCCCGGAGTTTCATATACGCCTCTTGACTTCATTCCCACGAGTCTGTTTTCAACAATATCTATTGTTCCTATTCCGTTAATGCTTCCCAGCTCGTTAAGCTTAGTAAGTATTTCAACAGGTCCCATCTTGACTCCGTCCAGGGCTACAGGAACACCTTTCTCGAAGTCAATGTCAACACAAGTTACTTCATCCGGTGCCTTTTCAGGAGGAACGCTCAGCACGTGAATTGTGTCATAGTGCTCGTTCCACGGGTTCTCCAGCTCTCCTCCCTCATGGGATATGTGCCATATATTTTCGTCTCTTGAATATATTTTGGCATTTGTCTGGGAAATAGGAATTCCGTGATCCTTCGAGTACTGAATAAGTTCCTCTCTTGATTTGAATTCCCAGGCATCCATTCTCCATGGAGCAATAATCTTGATTGCAGGATCAAGAGCATGTACAGCAGTTTCGAATCTAACCTGATCGTTTCCCTTGCCGGTGCATCCATGGGCAATGTAATATGCCCCTTCCTCCTGTGCGATTTCAACAAGCTTCTGAGCCATAAGTGGTCTTGCCATGGATGTTCCCAGAAGATAATTCTCATAGGTTGCTCCTGCCTTTAATGTAGGCCAGATGTAGTCCGTAATGAATTCTTCTCTTAGGTCAACGGTAATTGCCTTTATGGCGCCGGTGGCCATAGCCTTTGCTTCAATTGCTTCGAAGTCCTCCTTCTGTCCTGCATTGCAGCAAACAGCGATTACATCGTAATCGTAGTTTTCCTTCAGCCACTTCATAATAACAGAAGTGTCCAGACCTCCCGAATATGCCAGTACAACTTTTTCTTTAGCCATGATAATACTCTCCTCTTTTTCATATAATATTCATCTCTGTGTATTATTATACATCACTATGAATATATATCAACCCTTTTTTGTATTTTTTCACAAAAAAATATTGTTTTTATGTTGTTTTCTTATGATTTTGCCTTAGAACAACCTGTTGTATTGGAGCTTTGCCTCCTCCTGCTTAAGCTTTACAGCTCTCAGGAAGGCCTTCGCCGTATCCATGCAGGTCATAACCGTAACTCCCTTTTCCACGGCTGCACGTCTTAACGGGAAGCTGTCGTTCTTCTTGCTGTTTGCTATTTCCGGCACGTTAAACACCATTGCTATATTTCTGTCTGCTCTCTCCTCATGGCTCTTTATCCGGGCAATGGCCGTTTCATATGTCATGACCCTTGCGCATACATCGTATTCCCGTGCAAAGTCAAGATTGTCAGGTGACACATAAATTTCAAATCCCGCATCGATGTATTCCTTCAGAATCTCAGCGCTGTACTCCGTCAGTTCAGACTCCCGCAGAGTAACAAAGATGTTTCCCTCTGTAGGAATATCCATTCCCGCTGCCAGGAAGCCTTTGTAAAATGCCCTGTCCAGGCTGCTGTCAAGACCCAGAACCTCTCCTGTGGATTTCATTTCAGGTCCCAGGGCAATGTCCATATCCGTCAGCTTTTCGCTTGAGAAAACAGGTACTTTTACCGAGTATATGCTGCTTTTGCGGTACATTCCCGTTCCGTAACTGAAGTCCTTGAGCTTTTTGCCCAGCATTGCCGCCACCGCAAGCTTTACCATAGGAACTCCTGTAACCTTGCTCAGAATAGGAACTGTTCTAGATGCACGAGGATTTACCTCAATTACATATATCCTGTTTCCGTCAAAGGCATACTGGATATTCACAAGGCCCACAACCTTTAAGGCCTTTGCAATTCTTCTGGTGTATACAGCCAGCGTTGTCTCCACCTCCGGAGGCAGGCTCATGTTAGGATAAACGGAGATGCTGTCCCCGGAATGAACTCCCGCTCTCTCCACGTGTTCCATGATACCGGGTATGAGAATGTCCTCTCCGTCCGCTACGGCATCAACTTCAATTTCCTTTCCCTGAATATACTGATCCACCAGCACCGGATGTTCCGCCGAAAGGGAAACTGCCTCCTTCATGTATTTTGTCAGTTCCTCGTCGGTGTACACCACCTGCATTGCCCGTCCTCCGATTACGTATGAAGGACGTACCACAACCGGATATCCCAGCGTTCTTACTGCCCCAAAGGCCTCCTCCATGGTTGTAACTGCACAGCCCTTCGGGGTGGCAATGTGAAGCTCATTCAGAAGCTCGTTGAATTTCTCTCTGTCCTCCGCCAGGTCGATGCTTTCATAGGATGTGCCCAGAATATTTATCATTCTGCTGCTGAGCTTCTCGGCCAGATTAAGTGATGTCTGACCTCCGAACTGGAGAATGACTCCGTAAGGTCTTTCCTTCTTGATGATGTTCATCACATTATCTATGTGGAGTGACTCGAAATAAAGCTTATCTGAAATGTCCGAGTCGGTGCTGACGGTTTCAGGATTGTTGTTTGCTATTACTGCCTCGTAGCCAAGGCTCTTGACGGCATTTACACCCTGGACGCAGCAGTAATCGAATTCCACGCCCTGTCCTATTCTGATAGGTCCTGAACCGATAATTAGAATCTTTCCGGAATCCGATACCCTGTTCTCATCTTCTCCTTCATAGCATGAATAGTAGTAAGGTGTTGATATTCCGGATTTTCCTCCACTGGTATCAACCATCTTGTACACAGGATAGATGTCGTTGTAAATCCTTATATCCTGAAGAACCTCTCTGGACAATCCCGAAAGCTGAATAATATCGCTGTCGGTTAAACCCTTCGCCTCAACTTCGTGAATTAGTTCCTTGGTTATCGGTCCTTCCCTAAGCTGTTTTTCAAGGTTTATAACATAGGCGATTCTTTCAAGGAACCAAGGTGTTATCTTTGTTATTCCGTGAATTTCCTTAATTGTCATGAGATTTCTTCTCAGCGCCTCTGCAATGCAGAATATTCTCTCATCATCGCACAGGGAAAGCTTCGCCAGAAGCTCAACATCCGACAGTCCCGATACGAAAGGTATGTGAAGACCGTCGCATTTGATTTCCACCGAGGTGAGAGCCTTAAGCAGCGCACTTTCAAAGGACTTGCAAAGAGACATAACCTCTCCCGTTGCCTTCATCTGCGTGCCCAGCTTTCTTGAAGCCGTTCTGAACTTGTCAAATGGCCATCTAGGAAACTTGACTACAATATAATCCAAACTTGGTTCATAGAATGCACTTCCTCCGGCAACGCTGTTTCCTATCTCATCAAGATGATATCCCAGAGCAATCTTGGCGGCTATTCTGGCTATCGGATATCCCGCCGCCTTTGATGCCAGCGCAGATGAACGGCTTACACGAGGGTTTACCTCAATAACGGCATAGCTTCCGTCCAGGGGATTCAGACCGAACTGAATGTTGCAGCCTCCCTCGATTCCCAGACTCTTTATTATCTTCACCGATGCAGCCTTGAGCATGCTGTTCTCTTCCGGTGATATTGTCTGGGTTGGTGCCACAACAATACTGTCTCCGGTGTGAATTCCCACCGGATCCACATTCTCCATATCACAAATAATTATGCAGTTATCCGCAGCATCCCGCATAACTTCGTATTCTATTTCCTTCCATCCTGCAATGGATTTCTCAATCAGTATCTGGCCTATGGCGCTGGCTTCCATTCCCGCATAGCACAGTTCTTCAAACTGCTCCATGGTCTCTGCAATTCCTCCGCCGGTGCCGCCCAGGGTATAGGCCGGTCTGATTATTACAGGAAGACCCTCCTCCTGAAGGAAGGCGTAACATTCTTCAATATTGGTGGCAATGACGCTTGCCGGAACCGGTTCTCCTATTTCCTTCATCAACTCCTTAAAGGCTTCTCTGTCCTCAGCCTTCCTGATGCTTTCTTTATTTACTCCCAGCAGCTCAACGGAATACTTTGACAGTATTCCCTTCGCATCCATCTCCATGGCCAGGTTCAGCCCCGTCTGTCCTCCGAAGCCTGCCAGCATGCCATCCGGTCTTTCCTTCTGTATAATCGCCTCAAGTGCTTCCTCAGTGAGAGGCTCCATGTAAACCTTGTCAGCAATATCCCCGTCTGTCATTATAGTCGCAGGATTGCTGTTCACAAGAACAGTTTCAATTCCCTCTTCCTTAATGGCCTTGCATGCCTGTGTTCCTGCATAATCAAACTCAGCCGCCTGTCCAATCACAATAGGACCCGATCCGATAATCAGTATTTTCTTTAACTCTTCTTTCTTTGGCATAATACACTCCTTTTTTCTTTTTCTGTGTAATTATACATCTATTCTCATATTTATGCAAGCATATGCATAAAAAATATGCATCATTGCTGCTCAACCACGCTGACGGCTGCAGCACAGCACTCTACGACGCCACAATCATTCAGCAAAGCAACGGTTTTCGGCAGAGCTGCTTTTTTGGCAGTTTTCTGCGGAGCTGCTTTTTGGGGAGGGGTCTCTGCCTGGGGAAGCGTTTTCCGCAGGAGCCCTTGCAATGACCAGCGAAATGAGCAAGGCGAGTGGCTAAAGGTCAGCAATGTTTGAGCGCGTAAGCGCGAGTTTTGCTGACCTTCCGCGAGCCGTGAATGAGCGCAGTTCATTGCAGGCGACGAGGACATAGCTTCCCTAGGCAGAGACCCCTCCCCCAAAAAAGAAGCTGCAGAAAAAAAGCAGCAAAAAAGAAGCTGCACAAGAAGAGTGCAGCAAAAAAGAAGCTGCACGAGAAGAGTGCAGCAAAAAAACAGCTGCACTATATCACAAGTGCAGCTGCATAATAGGTTTATTTGCTCTCAGCAATTTTCGCAAGCTGTTCCTCAACACTCTTAAAGGAAGTTGACCCCTTTGATTTCTTTGATGCAATAACATTGCGAATCGCAATTCTGTCATATACATCACTGTCGAAGGCCTGTGAGAACTGCTTCAGATCATCAAGCCACAGTTCTTCTATAGGCTTGCCGTGGTTAATGGCATATTCCACAACCTTGCCCACAATGCGGGCGCTGTTTTCTGAATCTATGCCCTTGTCGCTGAGATAATTGAAAAGCTCTGTTGCATTCATGTAACCGTACTTGGCGGCTCTCTGCATGTTTCCTCTGTTTATCTTCATCGTCTTAATCATTTCAACGAAGAGATACAGCGAGCTTTCCAGAGTATTGGCAGCATCCATTACAGGAACCTTGTCCTCCTGCATGTCTCTGTTGTATGTCATCGGCAGACCCTTGAATATTGTAAGGAGATTAATGAGGTCGCCGTATACTCTTCCGGCCTTTCCTCTTATAAGCTCCGCAACATCAAGATTTCGCTTCTGCGGCATTACTTTGCTCTGGGTACAGAACTCCAGATCTATCTCGATGAAATCGAATTCAACAGTATCCCAAAGGATCAGATCTTCGCAGAATCTGGAAAGGTGTGTCATTGCTATGGCACAGCAGTTTATGAATTCCATAGCGAAGTCTCTGTCCGAAGCCGCATCCATGGCGTTTGGAAGGAATCCGTCAAATCCAAGTTCCTCAGCCAGCATTGTTCTGTCAAGATCAAAGGATGTTCCCGCGGATGCACCGCAATCAGGCGGAAGGAGATTTATCCCCTCAAGACAATTTGAGAATCTCTTCCTGTCCCTGTTGAACATCTGATAGTATGCCAGAAAATGATGAGCCAGAGTTACCGGTTGGGATCTCTGGAGATGGGAGTATCCCGGCATGATGGTGTTGACATTCTCTCTGGCAATTCCCTCGAGAGTATCAAGCAGATTAGTCAGCAGCTCATTAATGGCTTCGGTCTCTTTCTTCAGGAAGAGTCTTGAATCGGCAACAACCTGATCGTTTACGCCTCTTCCCACTCTCATGACCTTGGCAAGTTCTCCGATTTTATCTGTGAGGAAGATGTGTATTCCACTGTGAACATCCTCGTGTTCTATAGTGAATCTCAGCTTTCCGTCCTGGATTTCCTTGCGAATCTCCTTAAGTGCTGCAACTATTTTCTCGGTTTCTTCTTCTGTAATAATGCCGTTTCCTGCCAGCATTTTAGCGTGAGCAATGCTGCATTCTATTTCTTCTTCGTATAGCTTCCTGTCAAAGGCGATGGAAGCCATGAATTCCTTGGCACTAAGTTTCATAATTCTCCTCCGGACTGCACAAAGGCAGCCTCAATGCTATTAGTTGAATGTAATTACAGTTCCTGTTTCTCCATTCAGAGCTTCTACAGCCTTATCAAGGGATGTGATAATGGCCTTCTTGTTAGGGAACATTCTTACAAACTTCATTGCAGCTTCAACCTTAGGCAACATGCTTCCTGCAGGGAACTGACCCTCCTGGATGTATTCAGCAGCTTCCTTCAGAGTAAGGTGATCAAGATCCTTCTGATCAGGCTTATTGAAGTTTACTGCAACCTTTTCAACCTCAGTCAGAATCATAAGCATATCAGCATTCACATCCTCTGCCAGAAGCTCAGCAGCGAAGTCCTTGTCGATTACAGCCGCAACACCTTCAAGGTGTCCGTCCATCTTCTCAAGAACAGGAATTCCGCCGCCGCCGCAAGTAATAACGATGGTCTTGTCCCAAAGCTGTCTTACTGCATCAATTTCAACGATTCTCTTTGGCTTTGGTGAAGCAACGAGTCTTCTCCAGCCTCTTCCTGCATCTTCCTTCATTGTCCAGTTTTTCTCAGCCATCAGGACCTTAGCCTCTTCCTCTGTGTAGAAAGGACCAATCGGCTTTGTAGGATTCTGGAATGCAGGGTCATTTTCATCAACGATCATCTGAGTTGCAACTGTAACTACAGGAATGTCTCTGTTTTTAGCGTTCAGAGCGTACATGAGGCTCTGCTGAATGTGATATCCGATATATCCCTGTGACATTGCTCCGCATACGTCGAACGGCATTGCAGGTGTATCCTCGGAATTTGCAGCCTCGCTGGCCATTACGATTCTGCCAACCTGAGGTCCGTTTCCGTGTACTACTGCGATTTCATATCCCATGCCGCTTATCTCTGCAACGTGCTCACATGTCTTCTTAACAACCTCCAGCTGTGCTTCTGCAGTTGCCGGGCCTTTGCCTGACTGGAGAGCATTGCCCCCCAGAGCAATTACAATTTTTTCAGGTGCTTCTTTTTTCATCTATTGTATTCTCCTTATAAATCTACACGGTTTACAGGGCAGCTCATGCAGCGAGGGCCCCCTCTGCCTCTTGACAATTCAGCACTTGGCATTGTCAGAACCTTGATTCCCTTCTTGTCCAGAAGTTCGTTTGAAACATAGTTTCTCTCATAAGTAATTACAGTTCCCGGTGCAATGCACAGTGTGTTTGAGCCGTCATTCCACTGTTCTCTCTGGGCAGCCAGAAGATCTCCGCCGCCGCATCTGATAAGTTCAACTGCAGGAAGTCCCAGCTCCATAGCCAGAATGTTCTGGAGTTCATCCTTCATGGCATTGAATTCCAGTTTGCCGCCTGCGCCCAGTGTGATTTCATACACACCGAGAGGTCCTTCGATTTCAGGATGAATCGTGAACTTGTCATAGTCAACCATTGTGAAAACAGTATCCAGGTGCATGAATGCTCTTGACTTAGGGATGTCAAATACAAGCACCTTCTTGAATTCTGAATTTGAAAGAAGATTCTTGGCAAAGCATTCGATTCCGGCAATTGTTGTTCTCTGGGACAGTCCTATTGCAACCATGTCCTTGGAGAGAACCAGAACGTCTCCGCCTTCAATTGAATAATCGTCTTCTACATCATACCACTGCATGTTTTCCACTGATGCGAAATCTCTGTTGTACTTGAACATGTACTTCAGAAGCAGTGATTCTCTTCTTCTCTCCTGGGTATGCATGTGGTGAATGTTGATTCCGTTTCCTACACATGCACCCGGGTCTCTTGTGAAATACAGGTTAGGCATTGGATCCGAGATGTACGGATAATCGTCGTGAATAAGATCCATAAGGGACTGTACTGTTTCAGACGGCACCTCGTTTTTCTTGATTCCGGCAATGAGCTTCGTAACCATCGTTTTCGGGTCCATTCCCATGAGATACTCAATAAGCTGGTTTCTCATGCCCTCTGAAGTGATAAGTGAAAGATCAAGGAACTCTTCAATCAGCTGCTGCTGAAGCTGAGGAGTTGCCAGAGCCTTAGCTGTTTCATCCACATAGTATACCACTTCAACTCCGTTCTCGCGAAGTATCTCGGCAAATCTGTCGTGCTCTTCCTGTGCAACCTTCAGGTATGGAATATCATCAAAGAGAAGTCTTTCCATTGTTGACGGTGTCAGAGCTTCAAGTTCCAGTCCCGGTCTGTGGAGAAGAACCTTGTTCAGCTTGCCTATCTCTGAAAAATTATGAATTCCGGGTATCATAACATCTACCTCCTAGTTCGGTTTCCTATTTACCCATTGTGGCTACCATAACAGCCTTGATTGTGTGCATTCTGTTTTCTGCTTCATCAAATACCTTTGAGTGTCTGCTTCTGAATACTTCATCGGTAACCTCGCGGATGTCGTATCCCAGTTCCATCTGAGTCTTTGCCATTGTAGTTTCAAAGTCGTGGAATGAAGGCAGGCAGTGCATGAAGATTACATCTTCGTTTTCTGTTGCTTCCAGCATGTCCTCTGTTACTCTGAACGGAGTCAGCATTCTTACTCTTTCAGGAATCTGATCCTCTTCGCCCATTGAAGCCCAGATGTCAGTGTAAAGAACGTCTGCGCCCTTGATTGAAGCGATGTCTGAGCTTACTTCGATTACGGAGCCTGTTGCCTTTGCAACTTCTCTTGCTCTTTCTACAACTGCGCTGTCAACCTGATCACACAGTTCCTGCGGACCGTAAGCTACGAAGTGCATTCCCATCTTGGCACAGCCGTACATCCATGCATAAGCCATGTTGTTTCTTACGTCGCCAACGAATACTACCTTGCACTTGTTCAGAGGCTTAGCGATGTGTTCTTCCATTGTGAGCATGTCAGCCAGAATCTGAGTCGGGTGGTCAACGTCAGTAAGACCGTTCCATACAGGTACTCCTGCGTACTTAGCCAGATCTTCAACTACCTTCTGGTCATATCCTCTGTATTCGATTCCGTCGTAGAATCTTCCCAGAACCTTTGCTGTGTCTTCCAGTGATTCCTTCTTGCCCATCTGTGATGACTTGCTGTCCAGGAAAGTTACGTGAGCGCCCTCTTCCAGAGCTCCTGTTTCAAATGCACATCTTGTTCTTGTTGAAGTCTTTTCGAAGAGGAGGCATACATTCTTGCCCTTCATTGTATCGCCCAGGATACCGGCTCTCTTCTTTGCCTTCAGATCGTGTGCCAGGTCCAGCATGTATCTGATTTCTTCCGGTGTGAAATCCATAAGAGTTAAAAAGCTTCTTCCTTTAAGATTAACTGCCATAACATTGTTCTCCTTTATAATTCATTAACAAAATTAACTGTTTTTCCGGTACTGAAAAGCACCTTGTCTAGAATATACAATAACATCTATCCTAAACAAAGTGCCAGTGTGTTTGAGAATGCATGTGCCAGTTAACTTTATTTTCTAAGCACTGCAGCTATTGATTTTTCAAGAATGTCCATGCCCTTCTCTATCCCCTCCTCAGTTGGATACGAGTAGTTCAATCGGAAATAATTCCGCCCCTTTGATTTAGATGAGAAAAACAGATATCCGGGCATGAAGGTCATTCCCCTTTTCTGTGCCTCCCTCAGCAGGTACCGGGCATTAATTCTGCTTGGCAGTCTCACCCATAGGTATACTCCCCCTGAGGGCTTTCTGTACTCTATGCCGTAACGCTCCGCCAGCACATCCAGTCTGGCGCACATCATATCACGTTTCTTCCTGTATTTTCTTCTGAAGGCTTCAAGCCTCTTGTTGAATATTCCGTTTTTCATGTATTCCAGCATGAGCATCTGGGATGCCCAGTCAGAGCTGGCTGTTCTCAGGGAAACCATCTCGCTGAACTTGTCAATGACCCTTTTGTCTGCAATTACGAAGGATACCCCGATTCCCGGAACCATTGTAAGGGAGAAGGAATACATGTATATGACATTTCCTCCCCTGTCCATGGACTTTATGGATGGAATTCTCTCCACATCATAGTAGAGCTCCGAACCCTCATCCTCCTCTATAATGGGTATTCTGTATCTGTAGGATAATTCCAGCAGTCTCTGTTTCCTTTCAACTGTGAGATATGTTCCCTTGGGGTTGTTGAAGCTTGAATCCACATATATAAACTTGGGTCGTGTCTTCTCAATGATAATGTCAAGGTTGTCGCAGAGTATTCCGTGTTCATCTGCGGGAACATCAATAACCTTCCCCCCCGCCAGCAGAATCGTCCTGTAGACATCCGCCGACATGGTCTCATCCATCAGAACTCCGTCACCGGGGGTCAGCATGAGATTCAGTATAAAATCAAGAGCCTGGTTGTTCTCCGAAAACACCTGAATGTTTCCCGGATCCGTCTTGATTCCCTTGGTTGCCATGAAGGAAGCAATCTCCCTTCTTAGCTCAGGATCCCCCTGGTAAGGAGTATAGAAGTATGCCTTTTCCCGGCTTCTGCTTAGGACATTCTCGAAAACCTCAGCGATTTCCTCAGGAGGATAGATTTCCCGGTCAGCTACACCTCCTGCGAATGAAATCAGATCCTTGTCGAAGCTCTTGCTGTACAGTTCATCGAAGTCACCTGCAAAACCTGCAAATTCCTTTCTCAGCAGAGAATCCCAGTACACATCTTTTCTTCCACCGGAGCTCCGTCTTCCTCTGTTGAAGCATACCCGGTATGAGCTGCCCTGCCGGGATTCAATATATCCCTCCGCCTTCAAATCGGCGTAGGCCTTGGCTACGGTGTTTCTGTGAACACCAAGCTCCGATGCCAGAACACGCTCCGAGGGCAGAGTATACCCGTCAGGCATTGACCCCTCAGCAATCAGGCCCTTGATTGAACTGTGAATCTGATGATACAGAGGTGTTTTTTCATTCTTATCAATTGAAATCTTCATCGCTGCTTTCTGCCGTGGAACTGGTAATATGTTGTCTCAATGCTGCCGTTATACAGCTTTCTTCGTCTGTCGGCTTTCCGCCCGGCAATTTTCCTTTCGATTTCCCTGTCAGGGGTTATGATAAACAGAGACCAGTCGGGATTCTCCCGGAAAAATCTTCCGAAGGCTCCGTATATCTCATCTATTTCTTCCCTTTCGCCGATTCGCTCTCCATATGGAGGATTCGTTACAATCATTCCCCTGTCACCGGGAGGAGCCTTCAGCTTCCTGGCATCCAGACGGGCAAATTCGATGATATCATCCACTCCTGCCTCCAGGGCATTTCGACGGGCAGCCTCAACTGCCTTGGGATTGATGTCGTATGCATAGATCTTCGAGTCCGTCTCCACTCCGTCCCGGGCAGCCAGCCTCTCCTCAATCCACAGTTTTCTGTCTATGAATTTCCACTTTTCCGCTGCGAAGTCCCTGTTGCAGCCCGGTGCAATGTTACGGGCAATGAGAGCTGCCTCAATAGGAATGGTTCCGCTTCCGCAGCATGGGTCAATAAGAATCCTGCCGGGGCCGAAAAAGCTCAGCTTAACCAAAGCGGCTGCCAGTGTTTCCTTTATGGGCGCCTCCACTCCTGCCACTCTGTAGCCCCTCTTGTGAAGTCCTGTACCGCTGGTGTCAACAGTTAATGTTACTCTGTCCTTCAGAATTGTAACCTTAACAGTATGGGCAGCTCCCGTTTCAGGGAAGCGATCAATCCCGTAAGCCGACCTCATTCTCTCCACTATTGCCTTCTTGGCAATGCTCTGAATGGCAGGGGGGTTATGGAGCTTTGACTTGACTGTGGAGCATGTAACCGTAAACTCCCCGTCAATGGGAATAATCTCTTCCCAGGGATATGCCTTTGTGCCCTGAAACAGCTCCTCGAAGGTAACTGCAGTAAACTCCGCCGTCTTCAGCAGCACCCTATCGGCGCACCTCAGCCAAAGGTTTGAGCGAACAATTGCCCTCTCGTCACCAAGGAATGTAACCTTGCCGTCTTCCGTCTTTATTATTTTGTAACCAAGTCCTTCAATCTCACGGCGCACCACCGCCTCAAGACCGAATGTGGCTGTTGCTATAAGTTCGTAGTTCATTATTTGTTCAGCTTTCTAATGAAATCTCCCATGCCTTCGTAGGATTCCCCGGATCTGTCTCTGTACTTGTACATGAGCTTTTCCTGATGGGTATCTCTGGTTATGTGCTCATTGTACATTTCCTGCTCCCTGGCGCTTAAATTTACCGGCTTCCTTATATGCCTGCTTAAAGGTTTAGGAAGTACCGCCATATAAATTGCCGGTGATATTACAAGAAAATCCACAATGGTGAATCCCAGCACCAGCATTCCCACAAGCCCCGGTCCCAGTCCCCAGGTCATGGTTCCCAGGCAGATAAGAACACCTATGAGCCAGATGATTCCCGTTACATAAAATCTGTCAAGGGTTTCCAGCTTCTTAACAAGCTCAGGGGAATACCAGTCTCCCTTCTTACGCTCCCGTCTTATCAATCTGCTCCAGCGGTTGTTACCCAGGAACAGCTTCAGAGCCAGCTTGTAATTGCTGTCCTCCGCTGAGCGGCTTACATCTTCGTCAAAGAAATCTCGCGGTTTATCATAAAACACCGCTGTGAAAATGCAGCGCCCTTCACCCATAAGGGAGATATTCGCCCTTTCACCCGGCAGGCAGTTTATTACCATCTGCTGCCCTGCCTTGACCATATGAGTCTCGCCGTTTACGGAAACAACCGAATAACCCTCCAGAGCGAAAACACCGAAGGAGCTGTATCTTCCGCTGTCCCCTTCTCCCAAGTCATCTGCACCGCCGGTATCTGCTGCCTTTGCATCAGAAGAAAGCTCCATAAGCTCCATTCTGCCCCGGCAGCCCTTAGCCATTATGAGGTTGTAATCCCGCTCAAGCCTGCCGAAGCATTTAGTCTTGATCTCACCTTGGAAGGTGTCCTGCTCTCCCTCTCCCAGGTTAACGGTTCGCTCAACTCCATGGGCAAGGACAACATGCCCCTTGAGAACCATGAGAATCCTGTCATAACCCTCCAGCCTGGTGAATGAGGATTCCTCCTGATCCGATTCTGCACCGGAGAGCCTCCAGATGAAGTTTCGCTCAAGATAGCTGCTGTCCTCGGGAAAAATCGCCATCTCCGTTGTTGTTCCCCCTGACCATCTTCCTGTTCTGAAATCCTCTTCACAATAAATTCTCTTTTCCATATACTTAACCCTTTATCCTCTCCCAGCAAAACCTGTTGCCGAAAACATCGTATCCTGTAACGTGCACACTGCCTTCTCCGATTTCCACCGAATACCTTCCTTCAAGGAATTCGCTGCTTCTGTGAACAAGTCCGTCGTATTCCCTGTCCAGACTCCAGAAGCTTATACAGGGTCTTCCGTCACCCCGGAGAAAATCAGCTGTCTTCTCCATGTCCGAGGGGCTCAATCCCGAGAGCTCCGGTTTGTACCCGGTTATCTTAAGCATTCCATCCTCCAGTGCAAAGGCAGCCTCCCCGGAAGATGTATCTGCGTTTTTTCCGACTACCCTGAAGGGTCTGTTTTCTTTTCCCATGGAGCATATTCTCTTAATCTGTCCGGCTGCAGCCAGGTCACCGCTGTCACACATGATCCATCTTCGCCCCATTTTACGGGCAACTGCACCGAGAGTTCCCGAGCCTGCGAAGAAGTCAGCACAGAAATCACCCTCATCTGTACATGATGCAAGTATCCTTTCAAGTAGTTTCTCCGGCTTCTGGGTTGCGTATCCGGTGCGTTCGGATGATGTACGGCCCACCATGTCAATGTTCCATACATCCTTCATGTTCACCATAGTGTACCAGCCCTTTTCGTCCTGATACTCCTCCACTCCCTTGAATCTGTAAGGCTTCATTCCTCTGTTATAGGACTTTTCCCTCATCTTGTTGAACTTGTATTTCCTGCTCCGGGAGTAGAGCAGCAGCGTATCATGCTTTTTCGCAAAGCACCTGCCTGAGGCGCCCCCGGATTTGTATGTCCAGATTATTTCGTTTACAAAGTTATCGTATCCGAAAATCTCATCCATGATTATTTTCACATAATGGGCACAGTGCCAGTCAAGGTGCACCCATATTAAGCCCGTATCCGAAAGCAGCTCTCTCATCATCAGGAGACTGACAGTCATCATTGTCAGGTATTTCTCTACACTTCCTTCCCATGTGTCGTCGTAGGCTCCTGTCTTTATCACCGGTGACTTGCCCTTTTCCTCCGAAGTTATTGTCACCGAAGCCTGATATCTGCCCTTTGAGAAAAAGGGCGGATCAACATAAACAAGCTGAAGCTTGCCTGCCATGCCGCACTTCTTCAGAAGGTATTCCATGTACTCCAGGTTGTCTCCACATGCTATGGTTCCCTCTGCATCATCTTCTGCCATGGCTCTGCTGCCTGATTCACCCCGGGCAGAATACAGCTCCCGTACTCGGAAATCGGGACAGGTGTCTCTTCCCATTATTTCTTCATATATGGCTCTTCCGTTTTTTAGAGCGTTTGTAAGTTCCTCTATTCCTGTCATCCAGCAGATCCTTCCGGCCGGTTATTCTAAGGGCCTCCTCCACAAGCTTTCTGTTTTCTTTCCTGTTGAACTGGAGCAGGGCTCTCTGCATTTTCTTCTCTTTTGCCGTTTTAGCTACATGTACCCGTTCTCCCGTGAAGGGATCCCTTTCGGTATAGTACATGCAGGTTGCCAGGGTACCCGGCGTAGGATAGAAATCCTGAACCTGATCCGGCACAAAACCCTTATTCTTCATGTAAACAGCCAGATCCACCGCATCATCAAGTGTGCATCCCGGATGGGATGAAATGAAATATGGAATCATGTACTGCTTCTTTCCCAGCCTGCTGTTGGCTTTCTCGTATTCAGAGCAGAATCTGTCGAAAACCTCCACCTCAGGCTTGTGCATCTTTTTTAGCACCCGGCTGCACACATGCTCCGGTGCTACCTTCAGAATGCCGCTAACGTGATGGCTGCAAAGCTCCCTAAGGAATTCTTCCCCGGAGCTTCCCTTCCTGCCCTCCTTCCAGTCCGCAAGAATATAGTCGAATCTAATTCCGGAGCGGACGAAGACCTTCTTAACACCCTTCACATTTCTAACAGCTCTCAATACCTCTATGTAATCCCTGTGATCCGTATTAAGCTGACTGCAGGGCTTCGGGAAAAGGCAGTCCCTGCTGCCGCACATGCCGTGCTTAAGCTGCTTCTCACAGGAGGGATTTCGGAAATTTGCTGTAGGACCCCCCACATCATGAATGTATCCCTTAAATGCGGAATCCTGCGTAAGAAGCTCCGCCTCCGCCACAATCGATTCCAGGCTTCGGCTTCTTACCTCCCTACCCTGGTGATAGGTTATGGCGCAGAATGCACATCCGCCGAAGCACCCTCTGTTTGATGTGATGCTGAATTTAACCTCACTGATAGCGGGAACTCCACCCTCACTTTCATAGGAAGGATGATAATCCCTGGCGTATGGCAGGGAATAAACATCATCAAGCTCCTGACGACTCAGAGGCTCCTGGGGCGGATTCTGGACCACCCACTCATGTTCGTCATATTTTTCTATAAGCCGTTTCCCAATTACGGCATCATTGCTTCTGTACTGCAGCCTGAAGCTATCACAGTAGCTGTCAATCGCACCGGCGCTTGCACAGCCTGTATCATCTTTTTCGACTAGGGCACCGTATTCCGGCAGGAGAATATCTTCATCTTCAAATGTGAGACTTCCTCCATTCTCCCATGGTTTCATTACCACACAGGTTCCCTTTATCCAGGTAATATCCTTAACGGAGATTCCTGCATCCAGAGCCTCTGCAATTTCAACAACAGCCCGCTCGCCCATGCCGTAAATGAGTATATCTGCTCTTGAATCGAGAAGAATTGACCTTCTCACCCTATCAGACCAGTAATCGTAGTGAGCCAGCCTGCGAAGACTGGCCTCAAGACCTCCGATGATTACAGGCACATCTCCATAGGCCTCCCGCACCCGGTTGCAGTATACTATCAGCGCTCTGTCGGGGCGGCGTCCTGATTTGCCTCCCGGAGAATATACATCTCTTTTTCTCCTGTTTTTGAACACAGAAAAATTGTTGACCATAGAGTCAACATTTCCGCTGTTAATCAGAAATCCCAGTCTGGGCCTTCCGAACCTTCGGAAGTCATCTGCTCCTCGCCAGTCAGGCTGAGCCAGAACAGCCACCCTGTATCCTCTGCTTTCCAGAACTCTGCTGATAATGGCAGTTCCGAATGAAGGGTGATCCACATAGGCATCTCCGGTTATCAGAACAAAATCCGGCTGTTCCCATCCCAGAGATGTCATTTCCTGTTTAGTTGTGGGTAAAAAGTCAGGCATTATGCCGGTATCTCCTTCTGTATCAAGCTAAAAACAAACGGCATCAAAACTGATGCCGTTTCTTTGTTATTATGCTTAGTATTTTTTGTTAGCCTTTTTTCTAGCAGCTTCAGACTTTTTCTTTCTCTTTACGCTCGGCTTTTCGTAGTGCTCTCTTTTTCTGACTTCTGCCATAACACCATCTCTGGCGCATGATCTCTTGAATCTCTTCAGAGCATTTTCTAAGCTTTCATTTTCTCTTACGATTACCTGTGCCATCCCGTTTCACCTCCTGACATATATTAATTTTCTCGTCTTGAAAACGGTCCTTGTCCTGTATGACAAAGGTCATCTTAACATCGGTATTATACAATCAAAACCGTCCCAATGCAAGGAGTTTTTTATGCGCTTTCATCAGCCCGGCGGCCAGGTAAGCTTTCTCTTGCCAAGAATGTGAAGATGCAGATGCTGAACAGTCTGCACTCCATCCTCACCGCAGTTTATAACTACTCTGTAGCCGTTCTGCAGTCCAAGCTGTGCCGCAACGTCCTTTATCTTCAGCATCATGTATGAAAGAATCTCCGCATCCTCATCCTGAACATCATCTATCGAAGAAATGTGCTTCTTCGGAATCATCAGGCAATGCACCGGCGCCTGTGGATCGATGTCGTGAAAGCAGAAGATTTTATCATCTTCATATATCTTGTTGGAAGGAATTTCACCTTCAATAATTTTGCAGAACAAACAATCGCTCATGGTTTCACTTCCTTTCGTGTTATTTATGAGAGAATTATAACACAACACTGCCTGTCATGCCATCTCTGAATAATTCCTCAAGTCTAACCTGAACAAAGGTATTCAGTTCAAGCTTTTCGCTGTAAGGAATGTACGTGCGAATGTAATTTCCCGTGTAACCGGTAATGTACTTTCCGTCACCGGTAACCTCCTCAAGAAGCACCTGCTGTGTTCTCCCGCGGCGGGCCTCATCAAGGTTCATTCTGAAAAAGGCTTTCGAAGCCGCCCCGGCAGTATTCTGGAGTCTGTCTGATCTGTCATTCTTCACCTGAGGAGAAATCTGTCCCGGCATGTCCGCCGCCTTTGTGCCGGGTCTTTTGGAATACTTGAATACGTGGGTTTTGCAGAATCCGCAGTGGGCCACCAGCCTGCAGCTGTCTTCGAAATCCCTTTCTGTTTCTCCTGGAAATCCCACAATTATGTCCGTAGAAAGCCCGTAGCAGGGATCGAAGCTGCAGAGCGTCTTCACCAGATCCATGTATCCCTCCCTGTCGTACGGTCGGTTCATTGCGGCAAGGACCCTGTCACTTCCGCTCTGGGCGCTCATGTGAAGGTGTCTGCAGAGCTTGTCAAATCTGAAAAGCTTTTTGACGTATTCGGAATTCACAACGGCAGGCTCCAGACTGGAGAGTCTTATTCTGAAATCTCCCGGAAGATCATTTATCATTTCCAGCACCGGTTCCAGACCGAACTCCTCCGGATTCTGCTCCATTCCGTAAAGAGCAGTATTTATACCCGTGAGAACCAGTTCCTTGTATCCTGCGGCAATCAGCCTTTCAGCCTCCTCTCTTATGTTCTCAAGAGGCCTGCTCCGTACAGGACCCCGGGCATATGGAATGACACAGTAGGAACAGAACCTGTTGCATCCCTCCTGTATCTTTATGTAGGCTCTTGTTCTGCTGTCAGTGCTGGCAACAGGACCCATCTCAACAAACTCCTCAAGACACCCTCCTGACGCCTTAGCCAGTCCGTCTATATAGTCCGGTATTTTGTGCTTTTCTCCCGTGCCGGCTATTATATCAACTCCATGGATTTCCTCCACCTCCTGTGGATTTATCTGGGCATAGCAGCCTGTTACCGCAACTATTGAATCCGGATTTACCTTTTTCATTCGCCTGATATACTGTCTGGACTTCCTGTCGGCAACAGCTGTAACCGTACAGGTATTTATTACATAAACATCGGCGAACTCCTGCTCGCCGACGATTTCATATCCCCGCTCACGGAAGATTTTTTTCATGGCCTCCGTTTCGTATTGATTTACCTTGCATCCCAGGGTGTGGAATGCAGCCCTTCTGTTTTCCCTGTTCATAGCATTTCCCTGTTTCTGTTATCACAGTTCCAATTCGTACATAATCATGGCAATGGCAGCCATCCCGGCAGTTTCCGTTCTCAGTATCCTTCTGCCGAGGGAAACGGATTTCCCCCCGTGACTGACAATTTCCCCGGCCTCCGCCTCTGAAAAGCCTCCCTCAGGACCGATGATAACTGCAATTCTCTCCAGAACATTTCCCGTTATTTCAGCATATAACGGATTGGCAGCAGCCAGAAGTTCCTCCTTGATGGTTGTTCCCTTCTCATTCTCATATGGGAAAAGCACTAAATCATAATCATCAAAGAGTTCGTAGATTTCCTTCATTTTCAAAGGCTCCCGAACCTCCGGCACTATTCCTCTCCGGCACTGTTTCACTGCTTCAGCCGAAACCTTGTTCCAGCGCTGGATCTTCTTGCCGAAATTGCCCCTGTCCACAACAACTGTCCTGTCCATGAAAACCGGCACAATTTCCTTAACCCCAAGCTCCACACACTTCTGGACTATGGTTTCCATCTTTCCCTGCTTGGGAATTCCCTGAAAGAGGGTAATCTCAATATCAGATTCTCCTGAAAAGGACTGCTTGTCCAGTATTTCAAGCTGGGCCTCCGTCTCGCTCAGAGATACTATTCTGGCCCGGTATTCCCACTCCACGGTATCGGAAACATCAACCTCATCTCCCTCACTGAGCCGCAAAACCCTCATCATGTGATGAAGGTCTTCCGGTTTATCTATTATTATTGTTCTCAACCCGATATTTTCGGGATTTGTGAAAAATCTGCTCATTAAAACAATCCTAAAAACTTTCTTCTGACTCTGGCAACAATGGCGCACCATTCCCCATCTTCAGGAATCTCAAGAATCTCGAACCCTGCCTTTCTGACCTCCTGGGCAACCTGATCCTTCTTTTCCAGAAGAATTCCCGAAGAAATGAACAGGCCATTCTTGGCAAGGTGCTTTTTGGCACTTGGAGCCAGCTGCATAACGAGATTGTGCATAAGATTTGCCACAATCATGTCCGCCTTGAAGCTGACACCCTCAGTGAGATTTCCCTCCTGAACCGTTACCTTGTCAGCCACACCGTTAAGCTCCACATTCTCACCGGCAACCTTAACTGCATCCGGATCGATTTCAATTCCCAGAACACTGTCGCATCCCAGAAGCGCACCGCATATGGAAAGAATTCCGGAACCGCAGCCCACATCCATGATCTTCATATCCTTTGTGAGATACTTTTCCATCATTTTCATGCAAAGGCTGGTAGTCTCGTGTGTTCCTGTTCCGAAGGCCATGCCCGGGTCAATCTGAAGAATCTTCTCTCCTGCCTTTGGGGTATACTCCTCCCAGGTGGGCTTAACCACGATGCTCTCAGTTACCTTAACAGGCTTGAAGTGCTCCTTCCAGGCATCCTGCCATCCGTCGTCAACGGGGATTTCCTCCGCATAGAGACGGCCGAAGTTCACATCTTCTCCAAACTCACGATACTGCTCGTCTGCCTTGAGCATCATCAGCTTTACCTTTATTTCGGAAATCAGCTTCCTGTTCTCTTCCGTATCTTCGAAGTAGGCCGAAAGTGTGGGCTCTCTGTGGGAGTTTGCCTTAAGGCTTTCGTCAACGTAATCCCAGTCATACTGATGTTCCTTGTTCATTATCTCATCCAGGTCGGCAGGATCGTCTATTGCCACCTGATCTATCCCCATGCTTAGCAGAAGCTGTGTTACTGCTTCAATACCCTGTCTCGTCGCGTGTACTTTTAACTCTCTATATTTCATCTATGAGAAAAACTCCTTTATTGAATCCAGGAAGCCTGCTTTCTTGGAATAGCATTCGCTTCCCACTGCTTTGCCCATTGTCGCAATGGCTGATTTCTGCTTTTTGTTCAACTTTGTAGGCACCTCCAGGAATACCTTCACATAGAGATCGCCCTTTCTGCTTGATCTGAGACTCTTGATGCCTTTGCCCTTAAGTCTGAATACTGTTCCCGGCTGGGTTCCTGCAGGAACCTTGTATTTAATTTTCTCTTCAAGGGTCGGTACCGTAATTTCATCTCCCAGCGCTGCCTGTTCAAATGAAATCGGTATTTCCAACCACAGATCCGTTCCCCTGCGCTCAAAGAGCTTGTGGGGTTTAACGCTGAGAACTATGTAGAGATCCCCGTCAGGACCGCCGTTTATTCCCGGCTCGCCCTGTCCCCTGATAGGGATTACGGAGTCGTTGTCAACTCCTGCCGGAATGGTAACGGAAATCGTAACGGTATCTCTGACACGGCCCGTTCCGCCGCAGTCGCTACATGGATGCTCATTGATTTCTCCGCTTCCGCCGCAGTCAGGACATGGAGAAACACTCATGAAGGCTCCCAGAGGTGTCTGCTGCTGGGTTCTGATTTCTCCTGTTCCGCCGCATCTCGGACATGACTTCTTGGATGTGCCCGGTTCAGCTCCCGTACCGTCGCATTTACTGCACTTCACATATTTGGTGAGCTTGATCTGCTTCTTCGTTCCGAAGGCCGCCTCTTCAAAGGTAATGGTCATGGACTTCTGAATATCGCTTCCCTTGCGGGCTGCGTTTCTCCTTCCCTGACTTCCTCCAAAGCCGCCGAAACCGCCGAAGCCGCCGCCTCCAAAGGCATCGCCGAACATGTTCATTATGTCCTCGAAGCCTCCAAAACCGCCGCCGAAGCCGCCTGCAAAGCTGTTAGGATCCACACCTGCATGGCCGAACTTGTCGTACTTCGACTTCTGTTCAGGATCCGACAGGCATGCATATGCTTCATTTATTTCTTTAAATTTTTCCTCGGCCTCTTTGTTGTCCGGGTTCTTGTCAGGATGATACTTCATGGCCAGCTTTCTGAAGGCCTTTTTTATTTCATCATCACTTGCCCCCTTCTTCAGGCCAAGGACCTCATAATAATCTCTCTTTTCTGCCATCTTTTTCTCTTAACCTCGTTTCAGTAATTCACAAAATGTGTCAAGGGGATTTCCCCCCTGACACACATGTTAGCCAAATATGTTATTATCTGAACGATTCGGAGCGAATCCCCGGCTAAAATGCCGTCCCTGGGAAATGCCTATTTGTCATCGTCAACAACTTCGAAATCAGCGTCAACCACATTGTCATCCTTGCCAGGGGCTGCACCGGCAGCGCCTGCTGCACCTGCTGCGCCAGGACCGCCTGCAAATCCGCTCATGTCAGGACCTGCACCCTGGGCTCCCTGAGCCTGCTGTGCCTGCTGATACATCTTGGCGGAAATAGTGTGGAACTTCTCTGTGAGAGCCTCAGTCTTAGCCTTGATATCATCGATATTGTTGGCGTTAAGTGCACTCTGCAGAGCATCCTTGGCGGCATTGATGTCAGCCTTTTCCTCGTCTGAAAGAGCTGAATCAAGTTCCTTCACGTTCTTCTCTGTTTCATAAATCAGAGTCTCAGCCTGATTCTTAACTTCTATTTCTTCTTTTCTCTTCTTGTCCTCTTCAGCAAACTTCTCGGCTTCCTTAACCTTGGCATTGATTTCCTCGTCAGAAAGCTTTGTTGAAGAAGTAATTGTAATGTTCTGTGACTTGCCTGTTCCCAGATCCTTTGCACTTACATTAACAATACCGTTTGCGTCGATATCGAAGGTAACCTCGATCTGAGGTACTCCACGAGGTGCAGGAGGAATTCCTGTAAGCTGGAATCTTCCCAGAGTTGTATTGCCTGCAGCCATCTCTCTTTCACCCTGCATTACGTGAATGTCTACAGCAGGCTGGTTGTCTGCAGCAGTTGAGAAAATCTGGCTCTTCTTTGTAGGAATTGTAGTGTTTCTCTCAATCAGCTTTGTAGCAACTCCGCCCAGTGTCTCGATTGACAGTGAAAGCGGTGTTACGTCCAGCAGCAGGATATCCGATCCCATGCTCTCGTCACCCTTGAGGATTCCGCCCTGAATTGCAGCACCCATTGCTACACACTCATCCGGGTTGATTCCCTTGAACGGTTCCTTGCCTGTAACTCTCTTAACAGCTTCCTGTACGGCAGGGATTCTTGTTGATCCGCCAACCAGGATAACCTTGTCGATATCGCTGTTTGTAACCTCGGCATCTGCCATGGCCTTCTTCATAGGCTCAATTGTTCTGTCAACAAGCTTGGAAGTCAGCTGGTCGAACTTGGCTCTTGTGATATCCATGTTCATGTGCAGCGGACCTGCCTCGCTTACTGTAATGAACGGAAGATTGATATTTGTTGTCTGGGCGCTTGAGAGCTCCTTCTTTGCCTTCTCTGCAGCTTCCTTAAGTCTCTGCATTGCCATCTTGTCATTTCTCAGATCAATTCCGTTTTCCTGTGAGAAGCTGTCAGCCATGAAGTTCAGCAGTGCTTCATCAAAGTCGTCACCGCCAAGCTTGGTATCGCCGTTTGTTGCCAGTACCTCCAGAACGCCATCACCCAGCTCCAGGATTGAAACGTCAAATGTACCGCCGCCTAGGTCGTATACCAGAATCTTCTGTGCCTGTTCAGCCTTGTCAACGCCGTATGCCAGTGAAGCTGCCGTAGGCTCGTTGATGATTCTCAGAACATCAAGGCCGGCAATCTTGCCTGCATCCTTTGTTGCCTGCTTCTGGCTGTCTGTAAAATATGCAGGTACTGTGATTACAGCCTCCGATACTGTTTCACCCAGATAGCTCTCTGCATCTGCCTTGAGCTTTGAAAGAATCATTGCACTGATATCCTGAGGTGTGTATTTCTTGTCATCAATTGACACTTCATAGGCTTCGCCCATGTGTCTCTTAATTGATGAAATAGTTCTGTCCGGATTGGTGATTGCCTGTCTCTTAGCTGTCTCTCCCACCAGTCTTTCGCCGTTCTTGGCAAAACCAACAACTGACGGAGTAGTTCTCATACCTTCTGAATTTGTGATTACTGTAGGTTCTCCACCTTCAACTACAGCAACACACGAGTTTGTTGTTCCTAAATCGATTCCTATTACTTTACCCATTGTGTTTCCCTCCTTAGTTAGCTACTTTAACCATTGACGGTCTTATTACCTTGCCGTTCAATGTGTATCCTTTCTGCATTACTCCACTGACCATACCGCTTTCGTACTCATCAGTGTCCTCTGTCATTACCGCATTGTGCTGCTGAGGATTGAACTCCTCACCCAGCGCCGGTATTTCCGCCAGGCCCGACTTTGTCAGCACATCGCCCAGCTGCTTGAAAATCATCTCGATGCCCTCCTTGAAGCCGTCGCCTCCATCATGCTCCAGGGCTCTCTCGAAGTTGTCCAGAACATTGAGAAGCTCATTCATGATGTTTTCATTGGCATAGGCATAGAGATCCTTTTTCTCTTTCTCAACCCTTTTCTTGTAGTTCTGGAAGTCCGCCATGAGTCTGAGATACTTTGTATTCTCATCCTCAGCAGGCTCTTCCTTACCCTCATCTTTAATCTCTTCCTTTTCCTCTTTTACCTCCTTTTCGTTTTTATCAAATGAATCCCCGGCAGTTTCCTCCGCCACGGGCTCCTCATTGATTTCTTCCTTGATTTCTTCTTTAGTCTTATCTGTCACCATCGTCTCCCTCCGTCAGCATAAATGCCTTGCTGATATTATCTGTAAGGTATTCAACCACAGATGTTACCTCATCATACTTCATTCTTGTAGGCCCAATAACACCCAGTTTACCTACCATCTTGCCGTCAACATGATAAGTTGCCGTTATTACGCTACAGTCAGAAAGGTATTCCTCCTGGTTCTCGCCGCCTATCGTAATCATTATCCCGTCATCCCTTGAGCTGAGCTTTCTCGTCATGTCCGACTTGCGGCTCACCATCTCAAAGAAGCTTCTGGCCTTATCGATATCGTTGTACTCAGGAAGAGCGAAGATGTTCGTGAGACCGTCCATATACAGGTTCACATTCAGCATCTCCTCCAGAGTCTTCACGAAGCTCGGTGCAATTGAATGCTCAAACATCGCCATTGCCTCGGCGTCTTCCTTGAAGGTCTTGATAATGTCAATTGTGAGAGCCTCGCTTAAGGTCTTTCCTCTGTAATTGTAGGTCATGTTCTTGGCCAGAATCCTCAGTGTCTCCTCACTGGCAGGTTTCTGAAGCCGAACAGCCGTATTGCTCACCTTGCCGCTTTCCGATACAAGCATCAGCACAACGGTGCTCTCATCCACAGGCAGCAGGTTGATATATTTCAGCTTGTCCTGCTCCTTTCCAGGTGAAAGCGCAAAGGCAGTAAGATTCGTAATCTCAGAAAGCACATGGGCTGCTCTCTCAATGAGATTCTCCAGCTCATTTACATTATCATAAAGTCCTCTGGCTATTGCATCCTTCTTTTCCTGGGACAGCTCCTTCTTGCTCATCATCTCATTGACGTAGAGCCTGTAAGCCTTCTCGGAAGGCACTCGTCCGGAAGATGTATGAGGGTGTGTCAGATACCCCATTTCCTCCAGATCGGACATTTCATTTCGAATTGTCGCCGGACTGCCCAGCTCATAATTCTTGGAAATCGTCCTTGAACCAACCGGCTCTGCAGTTCGTACGAAATCAGCGATGACGGCCTGCAATATTTTTAGTTTTCTTTCTGTTAAATCCATTGCTTGCCCCC
>JALFKB010000017.1 GCA_022775805.1 Clostridiales bacterium | reverse complement strand
CAGTTCAATGTTCTGCATGGTATTGTCTTCGGCGGTGCTTTCCGCTCCGCCCTGCTGTCTTGCGACAGCTTTAGTAATATACCAAATTTATCTCCCTCTGTCAACACTTCTTTTGAACTTTTTTCATTTTCTTTTTCGTTTGATTTTTCTTTCATTATATAATGCTTTTATGATGCTTTTTCCGTGCTCTTCTGTTCCCACTGCAGGCATCACAGCGGCTGCACATTTACCGCAAATTTTCACCGTACATGTTCTTAAAATACCTGCCAAACAGCAAGATAGTTTTCAGTTTTTCGTCATCCATAAGAGGATTGTCTGCCTTTGCAATATATATAATGTAGGATTCGTATCAGAAGTGCTGTCGTAATTTATCACTTTACCCTGTAACAACATTGTACTAATTAAGCATCTTTGTTAAAATCTTGTCTTATTCTATTGACTTATAATATTTTCACTTATATAATTTTCACAGTCTGAAAAGTTATTTGGTGTATATGGCTTTTCAGTGAACTTATCAGTTTTTATATTTGTAAGGAGGACTTATATTATGGGTAGAAAAGTACCTATGTGGCAGTGCATCCTCGCAATCGTTGGAATGATCGTATTCCTGTTCTGGAACGTTATGTTTGACGATGGAGGAGAAGCACATGTTGGTCTGATTCTGGCAGCATGCGTAGCTGGCATTATCGGAGCAGCAAACGGCTGGAAGTGGAGCTACATGGAACAGGGTATCCTCGCTGCAATCAACAGATCAATGCAGGCAATGCTGATTCTGGCAGTAGTAGGTGCCATGATTGCTTCATGGAAGGCCGGCGGAGTTATCCCGGCAATGATGTACTATGGAATTAAGGTTATTTCACCTTCAATCTTCCTGTTTACAGCTTGCCTGCTCTGCTCAATCGTTTCACTGGCAACTGGTTCATCATGGTCAACAGCAGGTTCAATGGGTGTTGCTCTGATCGGTATCGGTACAGCTCTTGGATTCTCAAACGCTATGACTGCCGGTGCAGTAGTATCAGGCGCTTACTTCGGAGACAAGATGTCACCGCTGTCAGACACAACTAACCTGGCTCCTGCAGTTGCAGGCGCAACCCTGTTCGACCACATCAAGCACATGATATTCACTGTTGCTCCATCATGGATAATCGCTGAAATCGTGTACCTGATTCTTGGTTTCACTCACAAGGGTGGTTCAGCAGACACATCAACAATTGAACTGTTCCTGCATTTCATTGAAGCGAACTTCACATTCAATGTTCTGTTCCTGCTGCCTCCAGTATTCGTAATCGTAGCAGTAATCGTCAAGATGCCTGCTCTGCCTGCACTTATTGCCGGCGTATTCCTGGGCGTTCCGTTCATGTGCTTCCAGGACGGCATCAGAGTTCTGCCGTTCGGCGGTCCATCAAATATGATGTACATTCTGAACAACGGTTACGGCCAAGACATGCTCCCGGCTATTGATGCTGCCGGAGATGCTGACCCTGACATGGTTGCAAATCTTATCGATCTGCTTGTCGGCGGCGGACTCCAGTCAATGATGTGGACAATTTCCCTCATCATGCTGGCAATGTGCTTCGGTGGTATCGTAGACGTTACAGGTGTTATGGGTAACCTTGCTAACGCTATGCTGAAGATTGCAAGAGGAACAAGAGGTGGACTGGTAATCGTAACTGAGCTGTCATGCGTATTTGTAAACGCTATCTGCTGCGACCAGTACCTGTCAATCATTCTTCCGGGAAGAATGTACAAGGAAGCTTTCGAAGACAGAAGACTTGCTCCAAAGAACCTGTCAAGATGTCTGGAAGACTCCGGTACAATCACTTCAAACTTCTTCCCTTGGAACACTTGTGGAGCTACTATGAGAGGATTCCTGGGTGTAAACAGTGCTTACATTCCATTTGCAGTACTGAACTATGTAAACCCACTTATCTCAATGTTCTACGGTATAACAGGACTGTTCATGCCTGAAATGACAGAAGAAGAGTATCAGCACATTCTCGAACAGAGAGAGGCCGACAAGAAGGCTGCTGCTGAAGCTGCTGAAGCTTAATCGCCGAAGCGACAAAATTTGATTTTCAGTATACGTATACACCATAAAAGGCGGTTCAACGAACCGCCTTTTATTATTCGTTGATTGTGGTCCGCAGGTGCTCAGGTACGATTTTTTCAGCTAAAATACAGTTTTTCGGGAAGTTTTTGCCGAAAACCCTGTCCCTGCTACCCGCATTGTGATAGGATATGCAGGTATTAATAAACTACACGGAGGTAAAATACATGTCATTCAGAAACAACGGACACAAGCGTGATATCAGGCTTATCGCCGGCGGTCTGGGAATGATTTTCGTAGCAGTTATCCTGTTCATTATGGCATTTTCAGATAAGGGCATCTGGTCCTGGCAGGGAATTACAGCCATCGTTATTCTGTTCCTCGGACTTCTCATGCTGAAAAACGCCAACGAATACTAACCGCGAATCAGAATACAAGGTATTTGTCCCCTGAATACC
>JALFKB010000014.1 GCA_022775805.1 Clostridiales bacterium | reverse complement strand
AATATTTTGTCCGGACTCTGCTGTCCCGGCACGATATTATTTTATAACAACAGCAGAGAAAAATGTATCTGATTTGCAAAAAAGACAGACATATATATAATAAAATAAAAGAGAATGAAAGGGGTATCATAGTGAATATTTTTCTGGTTTTTGCATTTTTGTTTTTTGTAGGCAGCTGCATAGGGTGGGGAATGGAACTGCTTTTCAGGAGGTTCATATCCTCAAACAACCCTCGAAGGAAATGGATAAACCCGGGCTTTCTGACGGGACCATATCTGCCTTTGTACGGATTCGGCCTGTTGGGAATGTATGTAATATCATGGTGTATTATGACAGTGCTTGATGAATATTCCGAAGAGAACATTGCGGTGACAGCTCTGATTGTCTTTGCAGCTATGGCAGTAACAATGACGGTGATTGAATACATAGCAGGCCTTATTTTCATCAGGGGGATGAAGCTAAAGCTGTGGGATTACAGTAAAGAGAAACTAAACATACAGGGTGTGATATGCCCTAAATTCACATTACTATGGGGATTGCTGGGAACCTTATACTACTATGCGATTAACACCCATGTAATCGACTGGGTTGTCTGGCTTTCACATAATCTGGCGTTTTCTTTCTTCATAGGAGTTTTTTTCGGAGTATTTGCGGTGGACGTGAGCTACTCGCTGCATCTGTCGTCGAAGATGAGACAGTTTGCCGCTGAAAAGGAACTGGTTATCAAGTACGAGGAACTCAAGGATTACATTAGAGAGCAGAGAGAGGAGCTCAAAGAAAAACGCAGATTTCTGCTGTCATTCCATTCTGATAGGCCGATCAGAGAGCTTATGGAACAATTTATCGAGCATACTGTAGAACGTCAGAAGCAAAAGCTTGAAGATGTAAAAGGCAAGCTGACGGATAAACGCTGATGAGAAGGCCTGCTGTCAATCACGTGAGACAGCCCCTCCGTCACCGAGACTCTAAAGGCAGCGGCAATGGGTTCAAGTAACGTGATATCCGGATACCTCTTGACAAGTTAGTTAGTGCTAACTATAATTAAGAAAAAAGGTGGTTAGTATTACCTAACTACCTGGTTAACACTGGGAAGGGAGGAGTTGTTTTGATGCCGCTCAGCTATGCAGACACCGATTCACTGCAGGTTGTCAAAAGGATAGGAGGATCGCCTGAAGTTAAAAGGCACCTGGAGAATCTGGGGTTCAATGTAGGAGAAGAAATAAAGATTATCAACACCCTTGGCGGAAACGTGATTGTGAGGGTGAAGGATTCCCGTATTGCCATAAGCGATGAAATGGCAAGAAGAATAATGGTGTAGTAATAATTCAGGAGGTGCGTTTAGTGAATACTTTGAGAGAAGTTCAGGTGGGAGAAACAGCCAAGGTTGTGAAGCTCCACGGCGAGGGAGCAGTGAAACGAAGAATAATGGATATGGGCATAACAAGAGGAACCAGCCTGAAGGTGCGAAAGGTGGCGCCGCTGGGAGATCCTATAGAAATAACAGTAAGGGGATATGAGCTTTCAATTCGCAAGGCTGATGCCGAAATGATTGAAGTGGAATAGGACAATACTGCGGGGGAAATTCCCCTATTATTTTTTCAGGCGTGGTTAGTCTAAACTAACCACACTCAAAGCTACTATGAGCAGAAAGGAATAAGATTATGGAGACACGAATCGCCCTGGCGGGCAACCCGAACAGCGGCAAGACAACACTGTTCAATGCGCTTACAGGCTCTAACCAGTTTGTGGGAAACTGGCCGGGAGTAACAGTCGAAAAGAAAGAGGGAAAGCTCAGGAAACACAGCAATGTGACAGTAACAGACCTTCCCGGAATATACTCCCTGTCGCCATACACTCTGGAGGAGGTTGTGGCCAGAAACTATCTTGTAGGTGAAAGTCCCGACGTCATATTGAATATCATTGACGGAACAAACCTTGAAAGGAATCTCTATCTGACCACGCAGCTGATGGAGCTGGGAATTCCGATAGTGATTGCAATAAACATGATAGATCTTGTGAGGAAAAAAGGGGACACGATAAATATACAGGAGCTTTCACGACAGCTGGGGTGCCCGGTGGTGGAAATATCAGCCCTGAAGGGAATCGGAGTCCGGGAAGCCGCGGCTACCGCAATAGAAGCCGCAGAAAAGGGCAGTCTTATTCCCCTGCATACCTTCTCCGGACCTGTTGAGCATACAATTGCTCACATTGAAGAGGCGGCTGTTCATGATCTGCCGGAAGCCCGTCAGAGATGGTATGCGATAAAGCTGTTTGAGCGGGATGAAAAGGTTCTGGAGGAAATGAATCTTCCTGAAGCTGTCATGGCCCATATTGAACAGGACGTGGAAGCAATCGAGAAGGAGATGGATGATGATTCCGAATCAATCATCACAAATGAAAGATACATCTATATAGGGGAAGTCATTAAGGCCTGCTGCAGGAGAAAGAGCATGCATGAGCTCAGCAGCACCGACAGAATAGACAGAATCGTAACAAGCCGCTGGCTTGGGCTTCCGATTTTCGTGGCCGTTATGTTCCTCGTATATTACATAGCAATGGCCACCGTAGGAGCAGCTGCAACAGACTGGGCAAACGACAAGCTCTTCGGGGAATATGTACCGGGGCTTGTGGAATCCGGTCTTACGACCCTTGGCTGCGCGCCGTGGCTCAAGGGCCTGATTCTTGACGGAATCGTAGCCGGAGTCGGTGCAGTGCTGGGGTTCGTGCCTCAGATGCTGGTGCTGTTTTTCCTGCTGGCCTTCCTGGAGGGCTGTGGCTACATGTCACGTATTGCCTTTGTGCTTGACCGTATATTCAGGAAGCTGGGGCTTTCCGGCAAATCCTTCATTCCGATGCTGGTGGGCGTTGGATGCGGCGTGCCGGGAGTTATGGCCTCCAGGACAATCGAAAATGAAAGAGATCGCCGTATGACGATTATGACCACAACATTTATTCCCTGCGGCGCCAAAATTCCGTTTATTGCACTGATCGCAGGAGCGATATTCGGAGGGCAGGCCTGGGTTGCTGTTTCAGCATACTTTGTTGGAATGGGTGCAATAATCATTTCCGGAATCATGCTTAAGAAGACGAGAATGTTTTCGGGAGAGCCGGCACCATTCGTTATGGAGCTTCCGGCATATCACCTGCCGCCGCTCAAAAACGTGCTTCGTTCCACTTGGGAGCGTGGATGGAGCTTTATTAAGAAAGCAGGAACCATTGTAGTACTCTCCACAATCTTTATATGGTTCACCAGTTTCTTCGGATTTACCGAAGAAGGTTTCCGAATGCTGAGCGAGGATGAGCTCAACCTCTCAATTCTCGCCGGCATAGGAAATGCGATTTCATGGATATTCATTCCTCTTGGATGGGGTGACTGGCAGGCTGTAGTGGCCTCGATAACAGGCCTTGTTGCCAAGGAAAACATTGTAAGTACAATGAGTATTCTGTATGGAGCCGAGGGAGGCCTGTGGCATGCCCTTGCTCAGGAATTCACAGCGGTCACCGGATATTCCTTCCTGGTGTTCAACCTGCTCTGCGCTCCGTGCTTCGCCGCAATCGGAGCAATTAAGAGGGAGATGAACAACGGGAAGTGGACCTGGTTTGCCATAGGATATCAGACAGCCTTTGCATATGTAATCGCGCTTATGATTACACAGTTTGGGAAGCTGTTTACCGGCAATGTTGCATTAACAAGCATCCCGGACATTCTGGGACTTGCCGCAGCAGTATGCTGCCTTGGAGTCATCATTTACATGCTGGCTCGTCCATATAAGGAAGCGACCCATCGCATTTCAATAAAAGGGGGTGTATAAAAGATGGGAAATGTGTTTGTTATATTCCTCGTAGCCCTGATTACAGGGAGCATTATTGTGAAACTGGTTAGAGACAGGAAAAGAGGCAGAAGCTGCTGCGGCAGCTGCTCCGGATGCAGCTCATGCAAAGGCAGACACTGATATAATACAAACTAACGCAAAGGGCCCTCTTCGGCATGTAAATGCCGAAGAGGGCCCTTTGCATCTTATTATATTTTATGCTTGCACTCTTCTTCTGATGAAGAAAAGCACAAGGAGGAGAAGTACTATTCCGCAAGGCAGTGAAACCAGTGCGCTCTTCGTGAAGCCTGCAATGATGTAGGTCACAAAGGATACCCCCGCTGCTGTCAGCGCGTAAGGCAGCTGTGTAGCAACGTGGTCAACATGGTTGCAGCCGGAGCCTGCCGATGCCATGATTGTCGTATCTGAAATCGGTGAGCAGTGGTCTCCGCAAACAGCGCCAGCCATGCAGGCCGAAATCGAGATAATCATCATCTGAGGATCAGTCCCCTGGAATACCGCTACAACAATCGGAATCAGGATTCCGAAGGTTCCCCAGGATGTTCCCGATGCAAAGGCAAGAACGCATCCGATAAGGAATATGATTGCAGGCAGCAGCGACATCAGGGATTCTGCAAAGGCAGAGGTGATGCCTGCCACAAACTCGGCAATTCCCAGGCTGTCAGTCATAGCCTTGAGTGTCCATGCCAGCGTCAGAATGAGGATCGGTGCAACCATTGCCTTGAAGCCTTCAGGAATGCAATCCATGGCTGCTGTAAATCCGATGACTCTTCTCAGCAGGTAGTAGATTATTATGATAATCAGTGAAACGATACTGCCCATTGCCAGAGCAACAGATGCATCGGCTCCCGAGAAAGCTTCTATGATATTTGTGCCGCTGAAGAAGCCGCCTGTGTATACCATTGCCACAACGCAGGATACTATCAGCACGATTACAGGGAAAACCAGGTCAATAACCAGACCCTTTGAGGCCTTTGCATTATCATCTGAATCCGCAGGGGCGCTGCCCTGTTCAACGTTTTCCCGAATTCTGTCTGTGTATGCTCTCATCTTGCCGTAGTCGAACTTCATTCCTACGATAGCGAACATCATTACGATTGTGAGAATCGCATAGAAGTTAAACGGAATGGCCTTGATGAAAAGTGTAAATCCGTTTGTTCCTTCAACGAAGCCTGTTACTGCAGCCGCCCAGGATGAAATCGGTGCGATGATGCAGATTGGTGCGGCAGTGGCGTCGATAAGGTAAGCGAACTTGGTTTTGCTTATTCCGTGCCTTTCCATGAGAGGCGACATAACGCTTCCCACTGTGAGGCAGTTGAAGTAGTCGTCCACAAAGATCATTATTCCCAGAATGATGGTTGCGAACTGAGCTCCCACAGGAGTCTTGATATGGGTTGCTGCCCATTCTCCGAAGGCTGCTGAGCCACCTGTTCTGTTCATCAGCGCAACCACAGTTCCCAGAGCAACCAGGAAGAAGAGAATGCCGACATTATATGAATCTGCGAGGGATCCTATGATACCGTCCTGAAGTATGTGATTCAGAGCGGCAACCGGATGTCCTCCGGAATAGAGAAAGCCTCCGATTACGATTCCGATAAACAGCGAGCTGTAAACCTCCTTCGTAATAAGGGCCAGAACAATTGCTACCAGGGGCGGAATTACCGACCATACTGTAGCATAAAGTGCAGGCTCCGCAGCATCATCTGCTGCGAAGCAGAGTAGAGGGCAGAAGATAATCATTGCTCCCGCCATCATAAGGCTGTGACATAATCTGTTTCTCATTTTTTTCCTCCAATTTCCGATAAGTTTCATCATCTAAAAAAGCTGCACCCTATCGATGCAGCTCAGGTTTATCGGGTAATCCGAGGTGTCTTCGCTTTATCGATAGCGCCTCCATCCCATATTCGGGACGGGAGTCCGCAGCATGTTCTGCTGCGTCCCAGAAGCTCTTCACGCCTGAAGAGCCCTTCGGCGGTATCTCCTTTCTCCGGTTTCTCTGGCTGCCGCCTCCACCGGGTACTCTTATCTACCGCGCCTCTATCAGCTTACAGTTAGAGAGTCTAACTGTGTTTTAATGGATTGTCAACACCTTTCGGGAATATTTTTTATGTTTTTTTCACAGAAACATAGCAGAGGACCTGCAGCGGCGGCTCCGGCTCACGCTCGCTCCCGCCGTTAGTGTAAAATAGTTGTGGAGTTTTTAAGAAAAAGAAATAGAGATCATTCCCAAAGTGTTAAAATGGTTTTACCACAAATCATTCAACGAAAGGAAGATCTCTATGGAAAACATTATACAGCAGATAGCAATTGAACTG
>JALFKB010000129.1 GCA_022775805.1 Clostridiales bacterium | reverse complement strand
TTGATTCCCACATAGCTAGCTGTTCTCTGGCTCTCTCCAACAACTGAAATCTCATAACCGTGCTTGCTGTATCTCAGATAAACGTACATTGCCGCCGTTACAATGGCAACAAATATTATTACCAGGGCGTAGCTGTTTGTTCCTATATAAGGAAGCCAGCCCGACATTGTTGACTGATTGATGATTCCCACCTTACCGGAACCCTTCGGCACCTCCCATATAATTACGAAGTATGCCACCAGCTGAAGGGCAACGTAGTTCATCATCAGAGTAAACAGCGTTTCATTGGTGTTCCACTTAGCCTTGAAGAACGCAGGGATAAGAGCCCAGATTCCGCCGCAGATTACTGCAGCCGCAAGGCATACGATAATCAGCAGGCCGCTTGGAATCACATCTCCCATATATATCATGCAAAGGGCTGTTGCCCAGGCGCCCATGAGAATCTGACCTTCTCCCCCCAGGTTCCAGAACTTCATCTTAAAGGCCGGCGTCAGTGCCAGGGAAACGCTGAGAAGGACTGCCAGTTCCTTAAGGAGGATCCACATCTTCCTCTCGGTTCCAAAGGCACCGTATATCATTGTACCAAACACGCTGAATGGGTTTAATCCGGTCATTGCTGTTGTTACTATGGCACATACGATAAGGGCTGCAACGATGGCTCCGATTCTCACTGCCCAGGTCTGGATAAAGGGCAGTTCTTTTCTCTTCGTAATATGAAGAAGAGGTTCTTTATTCAGTTTACTCATTGTCACTGCCTCCTCCCAGTTTTGTCATCATCATGCCTATCTGATTCTTGTCGGCTGTTCTTCCATCAACGACGCCGCTTACCTTGCCGCCGCAGAGAACCAGTATTCTATCACTGAGTTCCATAAGTACATCCAGGTCTTCACCTACATATACTACTGCGACACCCTTCTGTTTCTGCTGATTGAGCAGATCATAAATTGTATATGACGAATTGATGTCCAGTCCCCGAACAGCATAGGCTGAAAGGAGAACGGTCGGTGCCGATGCTATTTCACGTCCCACGAGAACCTTCTGCACGTTTCCGCCGCTGAGCTTTCTTACCGGGGTTGCCGTGCTTGGTGTATTTACCTCCAGCTCGTCCACCACCTGTTCCGCCAGCTTCTTCGGGGTTTTCCTGTCTGTGAACATGGATCTGCCCTTTCTGAAGGATCTGAGCATCATGTTGTCAGTGAGGTCCATGTTGGCAACAAGTCCCATTCCCAGTCTGTCTTCAGGAACGAAGGACAGGGCTACTCCCATGGCAGCAATCTGGAGGGGATCCTTGCCGATAAGCTCCTCCGACTGACCATCATCGTCTATGTATGAAATTGTTCCCGTCTCAACGGGCTGAAGCCCTGCAATTGCCTCCAACAGCTCCTTCTGACCGCATCCCGATATGCCGGCGATTCCCAGAATCTCTCCGGAGTTCGCGGTGAATGATACATCATCCAGCTTGAGGATTCCGTCCTGACTTCTGACCGTGAGCCCCTCAACCCTGATTCTCGCCTTTGGATTAACAGGCTCAGGTCTGTCTATGTTCAGAGAAACCTGTCTTCCAACCATCATATTGGTCATTTCCTGTTCGTTTGTTTCAGCGGTGATCATGTCACCGATAAACTCGCCTTTGCGGAGTACTGCCACTCTGTCGGATATGGCAAGCACCTCGTGAAGCTTATGGGTGATTATTACTACAGTCTTGCCTGCGGTCTTCATGTTTCTCAGAACTGCGAAAAGCTTCTCCGTTTCCTGAGGAGTGAGTACCGCTGTAGGCTCGTCCAGAATAAGAATGTCGGCGCCTCTGTAAAGCACCTTTACTATTTCAACAGTCTGCTTCTGGGAAACGGACATGTTGTAGATTTTCTGTTTAGGATCGATATCAAAGCCATAGGCATCGCATATTTCACGAATTTTCATGGATGCCTTTTCAAGATCCAGCTTTCCCTCTTCCTTGAGTCCCAAAACGATGTTTTCGGCAGCGGTAAATACATCCACCAGCTTGAAGTGCTGATGAATCATTCCTATGCCGTAGTCAAAGGCTTCCTTAGGGGAGTGAATTGCAGCGGGCTTGCCGTAGATGCTTATTTCACCCTCATCAGGATAGTAGATTCCTGACAGCATGTTCATAAGGGTAGTCTTGCCGCTGCCGTTTTCCCCCAGCAGTGACAGAATCTCCCCCTTGTATATGTCGAGATTAACTTTATTGTTGGCTACTGTGGTACCGAATGTTTTTGTTATGTCCCGCATGGACACTGCCACTTCTCTGTTGGCCAAATTAATCAACACCTTTCATCTGAAATGTCATGTGATAATAATATTTCATACTACGAAAACCCCGGATAAAACCGGGGCTTCCGCTGTTATTTCAAACTGTTGTTTTAGAATTTTGTATCAAGCAGATTGATTCCGTCGATCTGAAGATCGAAGTAAGGAGCTGATCTGAACTTTGATTCCATAAATGCGCCGTCCTCGATTACTTCTGTGTCCGGTGTGAAATCAGCATCTGTATCAACGTCTGCCTTGTATGAATCAAGAGCCTTGCCTTCTACAGTAAATGTAGCTGTATCGAATACCTGCAGCTCGCCTGCTTCCAGCTTAGCCTTTGCTTCGTCAACTGCTTCTACTGTTCCCTCAGCAGCAACGTCTTCGTTGATGTCTGTGAGAACTACTGAACCTGTGCTCAGGTTGCCAACCCAGTCAACGTCGATTGCTTCACCGCCCTGTGCAGCCTTGATTGCATATTCATAGTAAGGAGTCCAGTCGATTCTTGATGAAACGATGAATGTGTTAGGGCAAGCATCAATTGTGCTTCCGTTATATGATACGTTAGGAACGCCTGCCTTTTCGCATGCTGTAGGAGCACCCATTGAGTCAGCGTGCTGTGAAATAAGTACGCAGCCGCCTTCAATCAGCTTGTTTGCAGCTTCCTTTTCAAGGGCTTCGTCATACCATGAACCTGTGAATGTAACGTCCATTGTAACTGATTCGCAAACTGACTTTGCTCCCAGGTAGAATGAAGTGTATCCTGATACTACTTCAGCATATGTGAATGCACCAACATAACCCATCTTTGCTTCTTCAGCCTTGATGTCGCCTGCTTCGATCATCTCGTTCAGCTTCATACCTGCAGCAACGCCTGCCAGGTATCTTCCTTCATAGATTGAAGCGAATGCGTTGTGATAGTTGTCAAGACCTTCAGTGTGAGCCTTTGTTCCTGTTGAGTGGCAGAACTGCACGTCAGGGTTTTCCTTTGCAGCCTGAATCATGAAGTCTTCGTGTCCGAATGAGTCAGCAAAGATGATTCCGCATCCTGCATCAACCAGCTCGCAAGCTGCATCGTAGCATTCCTGACCTTCAGGGATGTTTGTCTTGATTACAGCTTCAACGCCCAGGTTTTCACATGCAGCGTTTGCAGCGTCGATAAAGTTCTTGTCATAAGTTGAGTTTTCGTCGTGGAGACAGATAAATCCAGCCTTGAATGCGCCGTCCCCAGCTTCTTCGCCTGATCCGCCACAGCCTGCAAGTACTGCTGAGCATGTGAAGATCATCATGAATGCAAGTACTAATGATAATACTTTCTTTTTCATTTTGTCCTCCTTAAAATGAAACTTCTGAAAACAACAAAGACAGGTGTCTCACCTGTCCGCCAACTTCTACGGTACTAACCGTTGCTCTGAGAAAACACAACTTCCGAATTCCGACTTACTGTCAACTTCCTGTCAAAGTCTATCTCTCAAATCAACCAATAGTCGTAACTAAGGTGTTACGGTAGAAACGCACTACACCATTTCATCGTGCTTATATTGGCAAATGTAAAAACTAGTGCCGGATTTCATCATTTTCTCATTCCCTCCACCATATGTTGTACCGTATACGGTAATCATCATACGGGGATTGAAAATTTCTTGAGAAACACTCCTCCTTAACACTTTTTGAGTGTACCAATTTAAAAACAAAGTGTCAATATTCATTTAATCTAATTTAACTGCTTTTGCTGTTTATTTTTCAATACATTGCCAGTGATTTCCAAATATGCTTTAATTCGGATGACAAGTCCCTATGGACAGTGTACAATGGTTCGTGAACACCCTTTTCGTGAATGCTTCGGGTTGCCTTTGCAGACCGAGGATGATATTGAATTATGATGGATGGAGACTTTTTATGATTGATACGCTTATTTTTGATTTCGACGGAACTTTGATGGACACCAACGGAGTGATTCTCCGTTCCTGGCAGCATACATACAGAACCCTTACGGGTCATGAGGGAGATGAAGAATACATTCTTCGCACCTTCGGGGAGCCCCTTGAACTCTCCCTGAAAAACGCTTTCCCCGATGTGCCTGTTGAGAAGTCGGTTGATATCTACAGAACCTGGCATGCCGATCATTTTTCTGAGATGATCAGTCTCTTCCCGGGAGTTAGTGAAATGCTGAAGGAAGCCAAATCCCGGGGCTACAAGATGGGGATAGCAACTTCCCGTGTTGAGGAGACTCTCTATGAGGGTCTTCAAAAGTACGACCTTACGGATCTGTTTGATGAAATCGTTACTGTTGAGGAGGTTTCCTCCCACAAGCCGGACCCGGAATGCATATTCAAGGTTCTCGAAAAGCTGGGTTCCAAACCCGAAAATGCAGTTATGGTTGGTGACTCCCGCCTTGACCTGATGTGCGCGAAGAACGCCGGAGTCAAGGCCGTCCTTGTTGCCTGGAGTCTCAGCCTTAAGGGAATGGGGCTCGGTGACTTCCCTGAAGCCGAAGCCCCTGACAGTATCATCCGGACTCCAATGGAGCTCTTTGATATATTATAAAAAAGACCGGAGAGGGTTATGCCTTCTCCGGATTTTTTATCGTTTCTTATCGTTTTGCCGTTTCTTATCGTTTTGATTGTCGCTTGTGATTATCGTTGAGAATTGTCGTTTATAGGATGTTGCCTTCCCCGTCAAACAGCGGCAGCTTTCCCAGCACCGTTATGTCTTCTCTGTCGTAGGCGTCTCCCTCTGCCAGAACCGCCATCTTGCCAACCACGTTGGCTCCTGCCTTTGCAGCAAGGCCCTCAAGTGCCTTTAGGGATTCGCCTGTACTTATAACATCGTCCACAATCAGGACTCGCCTGCCCTTCAGCTTTGCCACATCGTCTTCACCGATATATATGGACTGTTCCTGCTGAGTGGTAATCGAATTAACTGTCATCTTCAGCGGTGTTCCCATGTATACTTTCACTGCCTTAAGGGCAACAACGTATTCTCCCTTCTCTGTTCTGGAAGCCATTTCGTATACAAGAGGAATGCTCTTTGATGCAGCGGTAAGAATAACATCAAATTCCGGAGCCCTTGCCAACAGCTCCTTCGCCGCATGCTTCGTTATTTCCACATCACCATATAATATGAAGGCTGCAATCTGCAGATTGTCTGCAACCTTAAAGAGTTTCAGTTCACGTTTCATTCCGGCTATGTCGATTTCGTAATTCATACCATACCTCCCATTCGTGCAAAAACCGCCAACGCTGTTATTTTACATTCTTCTCATGGAGAATTCAAGACAGTATAGCATTGTGGGCGATGTCGAGTGAAGCATGTCGAGTGAAGCATTGTGGACGATGTCGAGTTGCTGCGGGCCCATATTGTGGGCCAAGCTGTTGCGGGCACGTCTGCAACAGCTGATGTTGAAGCAATCCAGAAAGCTTCCAATTTGCTTCAACATTCCTGTCTATTTAGCCAAAATAACAGCTATATTTAGGGGTAATTTTGAAGCAACTTAGTTTTAAATAGTGTATGCTCATTAACCGAGCATTTATCATAAAAAAGTTACCACCAAATTTTTATTGGAGTCAGTTGCCATAAACAACTGCTCCGTGCACTTTGAAAATACCGATTTTAAAAATCTGCATATTAAAACAGAGCTTAGTCTGCCAATGTTCATTGCGATTATTGACAGACTTATGGAACTCCTTGTTGTTGTTTCAAGCTTTGTACGGATCAATCCTAATCCGTAGCGGCGTTTCGCCAGACTGAATGCTCTTTCGACCTCGATACGGTCTACACCATCTGTGTATGTTACTTTTCTATCTTCGGAAGGATCCTTCTTTGGTCTTCCCAATGCAGGACCAGAAAGTCTGATGCCTCGATCTTTACAGTAACTGAGATTGTTTCGGTTCCTGTATATTTTATCGGCAAGGACTCTTTCAGGATAGCGTCCTGTTCGCTTGTAGTAATTCTCTATGGCGATTATCAGTACATCACTTTCGTTGTATGCATCGAAGGACTGTTTCTCTATTCGAACCATGCCATGTTCATCTACGCTGATGTCGAGCTTGGCCCCGAATTCTGTTGCTGCTTTGGCTTTACCGCGTACGATCGGTCTGATGTATGGCTGACTTATGCTTACGATTCGATCAGCCACTGTGTGGGTTCCATTGTCATACATGTATTTCTGTTGCTCGTGTACCTTGCGGATCACTTTGAGGCGCTCGGCCTGCTGTGCTGAGAGTTCTTTTCCTTCTGAAATATATGCATCAATGTATCCAAGGTCACGTTTAACGTACTGAAGCTGTTTCTTGATAGCTTTTCGTAATGTTTTGCCGGAACGTCTTCTGCGCTTTGCCAGTGCCAGATAATCCTTTCTGGCTTTCTGCCTGTATGTGCGCGGCTTTGGTTCATTGTATTCAAAGCAGATAGTATCGATGATCTGTTCAAGATTTTCTCTTGCTTCATTCAAAAGGCAAATGTCCTGTGGAAACCTGATGTTCTGCGGTGCGCATGTAGCATCTATCATCAGTGTTCCTTTGTTGGGTTTGTCTTCCGGGGCATCTTCGGATATATTCCTATCTGAATCGTTGTCATCCCCTGATGGCGGTTCATCATCAGGACTGTTGAATTCAATGATCATTTCGTTGATCTCACCAAGTATCTCAGCGGTAAGCCGTTTCCGGAATTCAACCAGAAGCGATGGAACAAATGGTGGCTCCTGCTGGTATCCCGGAAGCCCAACGAAGAACTGATAGTACGGGTTCTCTGTAAGCTGTTCAACCAGTTCACGATCAGAGTATTCGTATTGCTTCTGTATGATGAGTGAGCCCAATGCCATTCGCAGTGGTTTCGCCGGCATACCTGTCTTGCTTGGAAACAGATCAGCATATTTGTCTTCAATAGCAAACCATGGGATCTTCTGAGCTTTCTTTACCCAGCGGTTATTCGGATTCATATTCAGTCCGATCGGCTGGTTGAAATCACTTAATGCAAATTGATGAAATCGGTCTTTGATATACATTGGACGTCCTCTCAAGTGCAAGCTTTTAGCTTGTTTTCAGTACTTTTTCTTGCACTTATAGTATACCATAAAATGGCGTTCAATGCAGTAATATCAAGGCTTTCGGCGATTTATAATCACCGTGAGCAGACACTAA
>JALFKB010000061.1 GCA_022775805.1 Clostridiales bacterium | reverse complement strand
TATGTAATATTTAGAGCTTTCTCTCCAGCATTTCCGGGTTTGTGGCATACAGCAGAGCCGTTTCACGGGTGATTCTGCCTTCCTGATAGAGCTTCAGAATGCTTGAATCCATCGATATCATGTCCTCCTTTGAGGAGGAGTAGAGGAGTCCCTCTATCTGAGGAATCTTGTTATCGCGAATCATGTTTCTTATGGCGGGATTTACCGTCATTATCTCAAAGGCAGGAACCACGCCTCCGTCAACCGCCGGAAGGAGCTGCTGTGAAACAACTGCACTCAGAACCATGGAAAGCTGAACAGCCACCTGCCGCTGCTGGTTGGCAGGGAATACATCTATGATTCTGTCTATTGTATTGGCGGCTCCAATTGTGTGGAGGGTGGAAAACAGCATGTGTCCGGTCTCCGCCGCGGTCATTGCTATGCTGATGGTTTCGTAATCCCGCATTTCACCCAGAAGAATAACATCCGGGCTCTGGCGCAGGGCAGCCCTGAGAGCGGTGACATAGTTTTCGGTGTCTACATTGATTTCCCTCTGGCTTACAATGCTTCTGTTGTGCCTGTGAAGATATTCCAGAGGATCCTCCAGGGTGATGATGTGCTTGTCCCTGGTCTTGTTAATGTGATCTATTATGCAGGCCAGGGTGGTGGACTTGCCGCTGCCGGCAGGGCCTGTAACAAGAATCATTCCACCGGAACCGTTTCCCATGTTGATAATCGTATCCGGTATTCCCAGCTCCGAATAATCAGGCAGGTCAAAGGTTATTATTCTGATTACAGCCGACAGTGCGCTGCGCTGTTTGTAGGCGCTGACACGGAACCTGGAAAGGCCCGGAACGGCAAAGGAAAAATCGTCATCCCCTCCATCGGAAACGATGGCAAGCTCCCGATTGCCGGCCATACTGTATATCTGAGAAATCAGCTCCTCCGTATCGGGAGGAAGAAGCCTTGTCTCGTCAAGCCTGCTTATTATGCCGTTTTTTCTCAGGGATACAGGCAGACCGGCAACTATGAAAATGTCAGAGGCTTTTTCCGCAACAGCCTTCTGCAGTATTTCTGTAATGTTCATTGATACTCCTTCTCTGATACTCCTTCTTTATTCTACTGAATCAGGTTCATGTTCTGATTATAATCGCGTTTGACAGTTGATACAACCTGCCAGCTTGTGATGGTGCAGCTTTCGCCGTTTTTTTCGATTTCAACATTCAGAGCGCTCTTATCATCAATGGGAACTGTCCATGAGGTATCGTCGCTTTTGCCGCTGGTGCTGTCTGAAATCAGCTTCTCGGCTTCGCTGCAGGCGTTGAAGTAGGCGGTTTTGTGGTCAGCGTTCTTCTTGGCAAAATCATAATCTGACCTGGCTGTTGAAAGGGACAAGCAGGCAAAGGTTACGAGGCAGAGAATGATGAACACCACCAGAAGGGAAGAAATTCCGATTGTAGCCTTTGGAACAGGAACTGAGGATTCTTTTCTCATTTGTTCACCTCCCGGGTGCCGTCCTCTGGCAGATTGTGAAATATTTCAAGCTCGTATATGCTCTCCGAGTCTTCGGAGCTTCTGGCGGATATGGTGCATTCCACAGAGTTATCCGCCACTTTCATTTCAGTGTTTACATAGTATGCCGCATCCTTGCCTTCGGAATCGCACTGTACGAAGTCGGAGTCAAAGGCAATACTGAGAGTTGAGGAATCTACTGCAAAAGCCTCAGGATAGACTGCTTTCAGTCCCCGGAGCATTTCATCCTCAGAATCGGAACCCTGTATTATCTCCGCAACGGAGGAGCACTCGTTTACTGCGAAATTCAGTTCTCCCGCCTGACGGCTGATGGAGTGGGATTTCACGAAAAACTGCACGCAAACAGCGCTGCAGACTGTGAAGAACAGTATTGCAATGATGAGTTCCACAAGAAATAGTGTTGATGAACGTGCTCGGTTTCGTTGTTTCATTTTTTACCTTTCGGGATAAGCCCGGCTTCTGATGGCAACGGCGGAGGAGGCAGTACGGTTACTGTCATCGGTACAGGTTAAGAGAAGGAGATTATCCCTCTTCTGTTCAATGGAGAAATCCTTAACCTTCAGGATTCCTGTGCCGCTTTCTGCTGTGAAGCCCTTCGGGGATTTTACAAACAGCTCCTTTATCTCGCCTTTGTAGAAGTATATGTATGTTTCGTATTTCTCTCCGCTGATTGTATCTGTTATCCTGATGGATCGGCAGCCGTCGAAATCGGTTATTTCTATGTTTCCGCCGGTGTCGCCTCCATGGATTTTGCCTGTGACATAAGCCAGAGAGGTGCGGGCAGTGCTGCTGCGGGATGAGTCCTCAACGGTCTGCTGATATACATTCGCTGCAAACAGGGTTACAACAAGTGCCGACACCGCAAAGACAAAGAGCAGTACAAGGGGAAAGATGAAGTCAATCATGTGTTTTTTATTGCCTTTGTATATCATGATTATTTACCTTTCTCCAGGGGGATGATTGTAACGTCGGGAAGAATGTTTTCGCCTCGCGGGGTGTAGTCCACGAAGAACTTGTCATCGTTGTAGGTGAGGCCGTAGTTTTCCTTTATGTACTCCAGGCTCTCAGGGTAGGCTCCTTCTGTAGCATAGCAGTAGGCTATGTCCCGGGCTATTGCATTCTCCAGGCTTTCCTTTTCCTTGTCCGAAGCGGTGTCGGAAAGGGTGCCGATGCCCAGAAGGAACACAGCAATAACAGCCGCAAAGAGACAGAGTGACAGAATTATTTTTAACGGACCATCCGGTTTTTTTCTGTAGCTGAATCTTACCATGGGGGTTGTGCTCCTAAAGTGTGGACATTATGCCCATGAGAGGGAACATTACCGAGAGGAGAATTATTCCCACAATAACGGACAGCGCAATAACGAGAGTAGGCTCCAGGACAGCGAGAATGTTGTTCATTCTCGAGTCGATTTCATCCTGGTACAGGTCGGCAATCTTGTCCATGGTCTTATCCATTGAGCCTGTTTTCTGACCTACGGCGGCCATGCGTGAATATACGCCGGTGAAGATTTCGGAGTCTCTGAGGGCAGATGACAGATCATCTCCCCCGGCAAGCATGTCCCGGCAGGAGGTGAGCTTGGTTGCAAAGTGAGGATCCTCGTTCAGGGATTCCACAAGTTCCATGCTTCTCTCAGGGTGGAGACCTCCGGAGAGGGTGAGAGACATTGCTCCGGCAAATCTGCAGGCGGCTGTTGTTTCAAAAAGCCTGCGGGCCGGCCTGATCCGGTATCCGAGATTGCGAGAAATGTTCCTGCCCCTTTGGGTCTTGGCGGCAAGAAGTGTCGCAATAATTATCAGAACAAGGAGGACTATCAGGGCTACGGAGTAGTTGCTGATTGTCTGTCCTATATTCATAAGAGCATGGGAGAAGCCGGTCATTTCCGAGCCAAGCTGCATAAATACCTGGTTGAAGATAGGCAGTACCTTAACAAGAAGCACGATAATTACAACAATCATCATTCCGGCCATGATAAGAGGGTAGGTGATGGTGTTTTTGATGCTTCTGGCAAGCTCGTTTTCCCGCTGATAATGGGTTGACAAGGATGCCATAACCTCGTCAAGGCGTCCTGTTTCTTCACCTATTTCCACCATGTTAACCATGTATTTCGGAAAGAGCTCAGTGTTTCTCAGTGCGGTGTGGAAGCTTCCTGTTTCCTGTATGCCGCTGAGAATCAGTTTCAGAACCTCACGTTCCCGTGGATTCTCGGTATCCTCCAGCATTATGGTTATTCCCTCAAGGGAAGATATGCCGGAACCCAGTATTACGGCAATCTGATCGCAAAAGGCTGCCACCTCTGCATTTGTAAAAGGTTTATTTGTTCTAGCCATTGTTTTGACCTCCGTCAGTAGTTGTATTTGGCTGTGTAGTTGCTGCCGTTTCCCACATATTCCCCAACAGCGGACTCATCGTTTGAGGCGGCCAGGGTAGGGTCCATGAGGGACCAGTTTTTTCCGTCGAATTCAATGATGTTATCCACCCATCCCGTTTCCTTGGTGTAAACCGAAATCCATGCATGGTATGCTGAGCCCGAGTAACCCACAACGAGTTTGGTTGGAACCTTCTGGGATCTGAGAATTGATGCCATGAGGGATGCGTAGTCAAAGCATATTCCCTTGCCGGTGGACAGTGTTTCATCAATGGATGGAACATAGTCCAGGGGCACATTGTTTGCCTTATCGTAATCGTAGTCGATTTCTTTTATCACATAGTTGTAGACGTTTTCCACGAAGTTCAGGTCGTCTGAGGATTCTTCGGAAAGCTCAGCAGCGAGCTTCATTGACTCCATTCCCGCCGAGAACCAGACATACTGATTCGGGAAGAGGAAAGGACTGAATTCGTTGTCTATTGTCACGTCGATGGACTGGGAGCAGGCAAGGGTGTACATGTCCCCTGATACGTTCTCCAGAACATCGATTCTGTATCTGCCGTTTCCTGTTGTAAGAGGGAAGGTTGCCCAGTCCCCCTTATGGGATGTGTACATGTATACGGCATTGTCTGTGCCTGTTACCTGAATTTTTATTTTCGAGGCTGAGCCTGAGTATTTTACCATGAAGTAACCGTCGGAGGTGTTGGAGGCATCTATGGATACGCCTCCGCTGCCGTAGGTTACATCCCCGGAGGCAGTTGGAACAGGGAAGTCTGTGGTGCTTCCGCGGCTTCCGCCTCCGCCCCCTGATCCGCTGCAGCCAGATAGTACCAGCATCAGGACAATACAAAAGACTGCACAAAGTCTGGGCAGAAATTCAAGTTTATGTTTTGTATTTCTCTCCATTCGGGCAGTCTCCTTAGTAATGTCGTATTTATTTTATTGTAAGCGCAAGCTGAAGCACGTTTTCTGATTTGTCAGGTATGAAAACGTTGATTGAGCTATCAGGATATCTGAAGGCTATCCAGCCTGCCTTTGCATCGTATTTATCAGGTTTAAAAGTTTCTCCCTGTGAGCTCTGGGCGTATATCTTGTCCCATGCTACGCCTGAGCCCTCATCCTTGAGATAGAGGTACACGTAGTCTCCGCGGAGACTGTCGTCGGTTACCACCGGAACTTCCCTGTCGATTGTGGATACCTGTATCTGACGGGTGGTCCACTGGTTGTTTACACATTTGACGGTTACAGTCATCGTTCCGCTGATTTCAGGCTCGATGGAGTATACTTTTTTCTGGGTTTCGTAGACGGGAACGTTTACTCCGTCTACTGTGGCCGTGACACTTGTTATTGGCAGAATCGAGTCAACACCCAGGTGGTAGGATGGGTGAGGTGCCTGGGTGACCTGCTCCAGAACCTGGATTTTCGGCCCTATGAACATCACAGGCAGTGCCAGAAACAGAAGCATTACTATTACCAGTATTACCTTCTGGAGGAAGAATCTGTCCTTCCTGTAGTTGGAATAGGATTTCAGATTATCCAGAGGCACTGTATTGGGCTCCACTTCGCATATGTTAAAAATGTTCTGCAGCATCTGATCTGCAACATCGCTGTTCAGTTCTTCTTTGTTTTTTCTGAATCTGTCGAACATGCCAAGCTTCACCTCCTTATTGTTTTATCAGCTTTCTGAGTCTGTCCTGACCGTTTTTGATGTAACGTTTCACTGAGCTTCTGCTGCAGTCAAGCAGTTTGGCGATTTCATCCAGCTTCATGTTGTTGTAGTACCGGAGAAGAATCGCCTGGGACTCGGAGAAGGGCAGGCTCATGACCTGCCGGATTATGTACTGTTCCTGATCCACCTTGACAATCTGTTGCTCGGGGCTGTCCTCAACCCTGTTCCGGTATGTTTCCGAGTTGTTGTCATACTCTGTCATTTCGGCATTGTATTTCTGCTGGCGCTGATGCATCTTGAAGCAGACCCGGAAGTTTATCTGATTTAACCAGGACACAAAAAGCTTCGGGTCCTTGAGGGATCCGATATGGTTGAGGGCCAGAATGTAAGTCTCCTGAAGTGCATCCTGTGCCAGATATTCTTCCTTCAGGTATTTGTAGGCGAAGCGGTATTCCTTCTGATAAGTTGCCGCATACAGTTCTGCAAAGGCATTGCTGTCGCCATCCTGAACTCTGCTGACCAGCGAGGCCAGATATGAGTAATCAAGAGCTGCCATGAAATAAGCCTCCGTGTCTACTCGTATATGCGTCTGTTGGAAAGTGCTATCAGGTCAGTTATTGTTTTGACCTTTTCACCCTCACGGAAGGCGATTCCGTATCTGTAGTTTATAGGGTAGGCATCAGGGCTTGAGTTGTTTGCCGATACCTTCTGATCTATCCGACTGAGGAAAACCTCAATTTTCTCTTCGGTCCCTTCCTCAAACAGTGCCAGGAATTTATTTCCGCCGTTTCGTGCCACGAAGCAGAGGTTTACCGATGTGAGCTTGAGTATGTTGGAAAAGTCACGTATAAGCTTGTTTCCCTGAACATGTCCGTAAAGTTCGTTGACTTCTTTGATGTTTGAAAGCTCCAGCATTATGCATCCCATGTTTTCCGGGAGTGGCTTGTCCAGGTACGGTTCGATGATGGCATCGGAGGAGTACCTGTTGGCGATTCCCGCAACCGGGTCCGAGTGAACAGCGTAGTCCAGTTCACTGTAGTCGTGCTTAAAGGATGCAAACAGCGAGAAATCGATGAAGGTGAACAGAAATACCAGCACCAGCGTCAGCCATAGCAGGATGCACATCAGCCTTACATCCCCTTGAGATGCAATCAAGTGGAACAGATTTTTGTTCATGAACACGATGATTATACATGCAACTGTCATGGCTATGAATACGATGAGCTGTATTGTTTTTAGCGTATCAAATTTCTTCATCTCAGAACCTCTTTCGAAATGCTTTCCTGCTTATTATACACATGTCTACAGTTTACTATAATATGGTTACGCGTTCAAGTAATGGTTGATTCTTTGTCAGTTGAAAGTTGACAGATGCTGCAGTCTGCAGGGGCCCGGGAAGGGGCGATGTGACCTTCACTTGGTCCTCCCTCGCAGGAAATTGTTATTCCTTCATTCGGTGTTCGCCTGCAGGGCTCGTGGGAACCGCCCACGAGCCTGCCACGGCTCCTTACCTCATTCAGTCATACAATTTCAGCTGCTCACTGCGGAATACGTTCAGGTCACATCGCCCC
>JALFKB010000138.1 GCA_022775805.1 Clostridiales bacterium | reverse complement strand
CCCCCGAAACTCGTCAAGCTCATTGGCCACAACACCGCTGCAGGCAACAGTAAGATCATTCACCTGCTCCGCAAGACTCTTGTCCCTGCCCTCTCCCGGATACTCCCCGGTAAGCCCCGTAACAACATTGGGGCAGTTCAGGTCAACGTGACTCTCTATTACCACCCAGTCGTTATCGTAGTGCCTCAGAATCTCCCGAAGATTCATCCTTCTGCCGAACATTATGTTGGTCTCATCGTGGCAGCGGGCTGTAACAGGATCCGCACCGGCTTTTTTGTGCTTGCCGGTGTCGGCGCTGTCCGAGTCCATTGTGAAGCCGTCAATATGTATCCCCTTCACGGAGCCCACTGAATATCCCCGGCGTACCAGCTCGGAAATAATATTTGTAACCGTGGTTGTCTTCCCGGTTTTTTTTCGTCCCTGAATGTTTACTACCTTCATATGCAGAAGCTATTTCTTTATGGTGATTACGATATCCTCGCCCTCTTCGTAGCCCTTTAATGCCTCCAGCATTCCAAGGATGGAGTTTCCAACGATTTCCTTAACAAAGGGCAGCATCGACATCTCCTTGTCGCCTATCTTCACTTCGATATCGTATCCCATCTCTCTGTCAGCGTGTGCCATATAATCCTCCCGTGCCTGTGCACTCATGTTTAAAATTCAATTATCTCGTATTCCTGATTCAGCAGGTCGATTGTCAGCAGTCTGCCTGCCAGGGTCTCTTCTCTCCCCAGCAGAACCTTCACCGTCTCCGCCACCTGAAGCCCGGACACAACTGCAGGGGTAAAAGGCGGATTCGTAGGCTTTTCGCCCTCCTCCGCATCCGGCTCTTCCTCGCCGTATATTTCATGCAAAAGCCCCATACCCGGCATTACTACACCCACCTGTCCATGCCATCCGCCGATGGCTCCGTGGATCAGAGGTATTTTCTCTTCGCTGCAGGCAGTCTCCAGTGCAAGGCGCGCCTCCACATTGTCCAGAGCGTCCACCACCGCGTCGTGTCCCCTTATGAAATCCGCCGCGTTGTCTGAATCAAGGAGGGCCTGAATGGAGTCCACCTGAACGGAATCATTGATTGCCCGCATCTGGAGCTTAGCCTCTACTGCCTTTGCATGTCCCAGATTGTCCTGGTTTGACAGCACCTGGCGGTTGAGATTGGTTTCGTCAAAGACATCGCCGTCTATTACCGTGAGCCTGCCCACGCCAATTCGCACAAGACCCTCGATAATACCCCCTCCCAGGCCGCCGCAGCCCACTACGCAGACGGATTTGGCTGCCAGAAGCTGCTGTTCTTCTTCGGAAATTGTGCCGATGTTTCTGGTGTATCTTTTTTTCATAGTGTTATTCTCCCCGATGTTCCTGTCCGTATCCCAGGCAATCAGCCGCCGTATACCTTGCTGAAGGCCTTAAGATAATCTCCGTCATGGAGCTCGGTGTGTATGTCCACTCTCATTTTGTTAACGGATACGAAGCCGAGAGTCTTGTTGTCTCTGTAATCTATTCCCTGGCTCATCAGAGCGTCATGGCATGTGCTTCCCTCAGGAAGCTCAAGAATTCTCTCTTCATCGCCGTATTTCTTTTTCATTGTGCCTCGCATGGCAAGTGTTATTTTCATGTTTTGTCCTTTCAAATCAATGTGACTGTAAAAAAATAGAGCGGCAAAGTTTACAACCTTGCCACTCTATTATACATCATTTACAAAAATCTATCAGTATTTTACAGAAGTGTTCTGATTAATTCGTATGGCAGTGTACCATCCTTGTTCCATCCCATAACTTCATAGTACTGATCCAGCATGTCTTCAAATGCTTCAGGCGGAATTACCTGTCCTGCTGCAGGGCCGTTTGACAGCTTGTCTCTTACAACTCTTTCAGGAACTGTATCGTGTCTTCTGTCGAAGCCTTCTCTCTGGTTGAATGCTCTGCCGATGTTGAGAACTCTTCTTCCTACAGCTGCCATGTCGTCCTCTGTCCATTCCTTGCCTGTAATCAGAGTCAGAAGTTCTGCCATGATTGCATAGTCAACTGTTCCCCAAAGGTCGCAGAGGCAGCAGCTGAACTTGATTGCGTTGAACTCACCAAGGTTGTAAACAATCTGGCCTTTTCCTTCAGGTGTATATGGAGGAACTGATGCTGCGAATACTTCTTCGTTAGGTGCATATGCTCTCATGTGGCATGCGCCTCTGTCTGATACTGCATATGACATTGCCATTCCCCATGATCCACGCGGCTCATACTGTGGGTATTCAAGGCCCTTAACCTGCATTGCGATATCGAATCCGCCGTACTTTTCGGCTGCATACTTAACGCCGTTTGCCAGGTCAGTGAAGATGCCTTCTTCTCTTCTGGCGAGTCTTTCAACGTATTCGCACATCTTATCGGCTTCACCCCAGTGAATTCCGAAGTCGTAGCGGCCTGTTTCAGTCATTTCCATTGCCCATACGAGAGTGTCACCTGTTGAGATTGTGTCAACACCCATATTGTCGCAAACCTGGTTGAACTTAACAATCTTGGCAGGGTCTGTATTGCCGGCATTAGGTCCTGCTACTGCAGATGTTTCATATTCAGGTCCTTCGCAGATAGCGTCGCCCATCTTGATGAAGTTACCGCATCCGAGACCGCAGCTTCCGCATCCTCTCTTGCCTTCTCTGTAAGGCAGTACTGCTGCATCGTTGTACTTTTCCCATTCAGGGTCAGTTGTATCTGAGAAGTTCTTGTATGGCATGATTCCGCCTTCCTGACATCCTTCCAGGAATGCGTAAGTACCAACGTCAAATACGAATTCGTTTTCTTCGTCCAGGCAGCTTTCATGGAGGATCTCAAGGATTCTGTCTGTAGTTTCCTTGATGTTAGGAACCTTAACGCCCTTGCTTCCTCTGATCATTATAGCCTTCATCTTCTTGGAGCCCATTACTGCACCGATACCGCCACGGCCGGCCTGTCTGTAGTAGTCTGAGTTGATGCAGGCCATGTTTGAAAGGTTTTCACCTGCAGGTCCGATTGACAGGCATGAGAATTCTCTTCCGTACTGGTCAATCAGCTGAGCTTCTGCTTCATGTGAGCCCAGTCCCCAGAGATTCTGAGCACCGAGGAATTCAACTCTGTCGTCGTCAATAACAACATATCCCGGCTCTGACAGCTGTCCTTCGAATACGATCATGTCATATCCGGCAAACTTAACTCTGATTCCTGCGTGACCGCCGATTGAGCAGTCGTTCATTGTTCCTGTTGCAGGTGACTTGGCTGCTACTGACAGCTTACCTGAACATGGAATCGGTGTTCCGGACATAGGACCTGTTGTCAGGTACAGGTTGTTTTCAGGACCGAGGGGATCGATTCCCGGCTTCAGTTCTTCGTACATGTATCTGATTACCAGACCCTTGGAACCAACGTATTTCTCTGCAAAATCCATTCTGAGAGGTTCAATAGTAGCTTCCTTCTTAGTGAGGTTGATTCTCAGAACTGCGTTCTGATAAGCGCTCATTACAGTCTGCTTCGGATCGGCAGCCTGCTGTGCATATTTTTCCTTTAATACTTTTGCGTTCATGACTGTCCTCCTCTCTTATTTAAATGTCAGTGCGTTATGCGGACAAGTCTTGACACAGTTAGGGTCTCCCTTGCATGTGTCACAGATGTACGCGATATCATCTCTGAGTCTTACAACGTGCTTCGGACATGCATCTGCGCAGAGTCCGCATCCAATGCATTTTTCGGCATCCACTTCGATGTATTCTCCGAATTTAATGGCATCGACAGGACAGGCCTTGGCGCATCTACCGCAAAGAATGCAGTAGCTGTCATCATACTTCAGCTCTCCTCTATCGTAATATGATTCGATAAAGATTCTTGCTTTTGAAGGAACGTACTCTCCTTCTTTGTAGGCAGAACAAACCTGAGAGCAAAGCTGGCATCCAATACAAAGTTCTTTTTTGAATTTGAGTCTCTTCATTTGCTTGCTTCCTTTCCTATAAATAAAACTCATTTAAAAAACTCATTTTTTACCAAAAAAAACTGCAAAGCAAAACCTGCCGGTCTATCGGCTGGTCTCCTTTGCACAATGGCAGGTCCGGAAATTGCTCCCCGGGCCCTGACGTTTTCACCGACTCCGTGAGCCCTGTGAAAATCGGAGAAAATATTCACTTACAGTGTTTGGATTCATTATACATTATGTGACAAAACTATGTCAATTGAATTCGATGCGGTTCACCATTCTTATCCAGTAGGCGGAGTCGGATTCCGGAATGATTACACGGCAAGGGGCAGACTCCTTGTCCAGCGGCTCCCCGTTGATTCCGAAGGCCAAATATATGTCGTGCTCCATAATGTATTCCCCGGTGAGAGGCACATCATACTCGTCGATTCCGTAAAACCGCAGGCTGCTGATATCCTCCTTACTAAGGCCGTACTGCTCAAGAAGGGTTCCCAGCTCAACACCTGTGGCTCTCACCTCTCCAATCTTGTCGCTGGTGCTATGGGTCTTCACAGTCTTGCAGTCCATTGCCGCAAGCTCCCGGATTGTCACCTCCACATCCTCCTTCTGAAGACCGCTGAGGACAATCTTCTCCTCCCCATAACCGCTTATGTCGATATCGTCCGTTCCGCATCCTGCCATGCAAAGGCAGGAGAGGAGGGCGATGATTATCCCTATTGCCAGTACAACTGCTCTTTTCGCTTTCATGATATTCCCCTTTGTTTACTGTGTATTGTTTCTTGTTTACAGCTTAATGTTATTCTTCGACTACGTAGTATTTGCCTGTTTCCGGATCCTTGTAGACCTTGCCCATTTCCTGGAGCTTCTGTTCGTCCCCTATTGTCTCCGAGGCATTTTCTTCTATGCTTTCTACTTCATATTTGGTTTCAGGAACCTTCTGCACGCCATCCTCAGTAACATCAACATTCCAGCTGAGAATTAAGGCTACAATCAGTCCGCATGCAAAAACAAGCATTGCATCTGCCATATTTCCCACACCCTCCATAGGGCTGAAATCCTCCTGGCGATGATGAACACGCAGTCTTCCTCTGTTTCCCGAAAGTTTCATTATTCTGAATCCTCCTTAGCAGTCTGCTTTTTCTGAAGAGCCCTGTAGGCCTTAAGTCTCTCGCGGTTCTGTTCCTCCAGGATTGTCTCCATTATCGTCTCGAGACCCACCATGTATGTCTCGTACCAGCCCTTCCTGATTCCTGATATCACATATGCCACGGCCGCACTGATAAGGCCTGCTACCGTTGTATCAAAGGCAATCAGCAGTGATTCGGACAGGGTCTTTGTATCGCCCTGAGCCAGAGCAATCAATCCCGGTCCCAGCGGAATCAGGGTTCCCATAAGGCCGAACATTGGAGCAACTCTCGCGATGATGTCCGTAAACTTCGTAATCTTGCTATATCTGCTTTCCTCGTCGGAAATAATCTGCCGCGCCAAAGCCTCTCTGGTGTCATTAGGATACTTGATGCGGACAATCAATTCATGTGCCGCATCCTTCTGCCGCTTCAGCAGTCCGCTTCCGCTTACCACCGCATCTAGCTCAGTTGTGTTCTTTCCCTGCATATCATCGATAAGCGCCGGAATATTCACCTTCAAAGCCTTTCTCTCTGTGAAAAGCTCCGCAATAAAAGTTCCTAACAGAACTATTGTCGCCAAAATGAGCAAAAGCAGTATGATTATCGTTGGAATCTGCAGGGAGCTGGCAACCGCCCTAAGTATATCTTTTATTATCTCTGACATCGTTGATTATTTCTCCTTTTTTATTACTTTTCCCATGTCCAGGTGATATTTTCTGATTCTGAACACAATTCCTCCGCAGCATGCCGCTGCCGCAACCGCTGCAGATGCAGCAACTGTTTTAGCACTGAATTCCTCAGCCGCTTCAAGGGCTTCCGCATCTGCCGATACATTCTGCCCTCCGGAATCCTCCGGTGTCTCCTTAGGCGTTATTTCATCTCCGATTACAATTTCCCTTACCTTCATAGTTGCGGCGTTCTTCTCTTCGTTCTTGCCTTTGCCCTTCTTGCCGCCGGATTTTCCCGCTGCCTCGGTCTTGCCCTCTGCAGTTCCGTTCAGCGTTATTGAAGCGGATATTCCGTTTTCGGCGGTGGCGGTAATTGTTACCGCACCCTTGCCGTGAATGGTCACCTTGCCGTTCCTGTCAACTGTTGCTTTGGAACTGTCGCTCGTTGTCCATGTCAAATCGCTGTTTGAGAACCCCTGGAAATCACCGTCAACTTTGGCAGTAATCTGTTTCGTGCCACCAATCTTGACATTTGTCCCGTCGGTACCGAGGCTTATTCCGTTTATTCCCGGCGAACCGCTGAGAATGATGTCAATGCCGGTGATTTTATAGATGGAGTCCATAGATGTTACATCTGCAGCAGATGTTTCATGATACTTGACCACAGTTCTTGTTTTTGATTCTGTTCCTGTACCAAGCAGGGATGGTTCGTTTTGATACGCTGAAGCGTCATTAGTATTTTCTTTGTCCTCCTCAGGCTGAACATCTGGTTGTTCTTCGCTCGGTTTATCCGGCTCTTCAGGCGTCGGATCAGGTGTCGTTGGTTCCTGTGGTTCTTCAGGCTGTTCCGGTTCAAACGGCTCCTCCTCAATGTATTCAAGATATGACAAATCTGTCTGTCCCACAAAGAACCTTAACCCATTATCACATTTCATTTTGCTTGCTGTAACAGTTCCGCTTGTTGATTTAGTGCTGTAGTATTTTAATCCGAGTATTGCCGGAACGCGCTCGGGACCATTCAGTGCTCCCTGATACAGCTCAATCGGTCTGACACCATTCTTTTCGATGGTTCTTTCATTAGACTGGAACAACCACAAATTTCCATAATAGTAACGTGGGGTATACAGATATTTTCCAATATCGAAGGAGTGCTGTGCATATCCATCGCTTGTCTTAAATGCAAAGCCTGTAACTGAGTCTAAATCAATTCCTGCGTTCTCAATTATAGAAGTAATCGTTGGACCATATGCAATTGACCGCATCACTGTTCCAACTCTTGTAATATTATTATATCGATAAGTTCCGCAGTCCATTGAGGCAAGTTCCGAATCAGAAAACGTACATTTAGTCCGTATTTTGTCTCCTCGTTCCCCTGCGTACTGAACCCTAACTACCAGACCACCCGATGCTGCGTGGGAGACTTCCGGCAACACGAATAAACCCTGCATTATCACGAGGGCCGCCACGCAAATCATCGCCAGTATTCTGTTTGCTATGTGTTTTCTAGTTGCCATCAGTACCCTAACTCTTCTCTGTCAAATATCCTTCCGTAAGAGAGTTCATAAAACTCATTCACCTTGTTCTCCAGCGTCTCATCCGAAACCAGTTCCGGATACATTTCATGTATCATGTAGTATATTCCCAGCACGCTTACAATTCCGGGGAACTCCCAGGAATCTATCTGTGCCGGCATCACCTTCACATGTTTTTTCTTCACAGCTTCCATCTCGGACCAGTTCTTGTCCCTCAGAATGTCATCTGCATCATACACTGCACTCTCACTGTTGGAAATGAAAATGTACTCAGGATTCCATGCGAAAATCTGCTCAGTACCGGCAGTTGGCCACAGCTCAGTGGCTTCCAGTTCCGATGCACAGTTTACCGCTCCCGCCTTTTCCAGCATCTCTCCCTGGAGCATGGTTCCGTCTGCAACCTTGCCTATGGAGGAGCCCATTACTATTGCAGTAGCTTTATCCTTTTCTTTAATCTGCGCTGTAATTGACCCTATTTCATCAAGCTGATTGTTATAGTAATCCGCCAGTTCCCGGGCCTTTTCCTGAGCCCCGCAAACCTTTCCCATCAGGTCAAGAGCCACCAGAATATCCTCCGGGGTCTCAATTTCGATTCCCACGGCAGGTATCCCTATTTCCTGAACAGCTTCAAGACCCTCTACATCACTTGCCTTATGAAAAAACAGGTCAGGCTTCAGTTCAGCCAAGGCCTCGATATCAACTACGCCTTTGCCCACATCAGCGCAATCCTTAAGCGAAGGCTGGAGCATCTCAAGAAAGTCCTCGGTTTTACCGATGCCCGTTATCTTGTCCCCCTGATCGAGGCTAAGGAGAAACCTGATTGCAACGCGATAACAGAGGGCAATGCTTTCCGGATTTTTCTTCACTGTTACCTCCCTGTTCGCCTGGTCAATAACAGTTATCGAGGAATCAGTTTCCTCTATGATTGTTCCGGGCTTTTCGCCGCTGCCGGCAGTATCATTCTTCGTTCCGCTTCCTCCACATCCCCCAAGGCAGACCGCTGCCATTACAGCAACCGTCACCAAGGCCAGTATTCTCCTTATTACAGATTTGGAACGAGACATGCTTTCCTCCCAAGCTCTTCTATCCATATTAGCTTCAAATCAATATCGTAAACCCGCTTCAGAGTCTCTTCGGTAATAATTTCTCTGCAGCTCCCCTGTAAAATGCTGCCGTCTTTGCCTACTATTGCTGCCTTATCCCCAAGGAGCAATGCGTGATCCGGATTGTGTGTGGTAATGATAACCGAGAAGCCCTCCTCCGCCATCTTCCTGACTCTCTTGAGAACTCTCTGCTGGTTTCCGTAGTCAAGATGCGCCGTCGGCTCATCAAAGAGAATAGCCTTCGGTTCCTGAACGATGGCTCTGGCAATCAGCACCTGCTGCCTCTCGCCGCCGCTGATGTTCATATAGGATTTCTCAGCCAGATAATCTATGTTCATACTCCTGAGAACCTCCATGCACAACCGCTCATCATCTGCTCCCGGTCTGCTGAAGGTTCCAATCTTCGGCGCCCGTCCCATCAATACGAAATCCAGCACTCTGTAGTCAAAGGCAGGTGTATGTATCTGAGGAACGTACCCCACAAGGTTGGCTATTTCCTTTTCCTTCATTCTGGAAATATTCCTGCCGCAAAGGCTGATTTCTCCTTCTTCTGGTTTCAGCAGTCCCGCCATGCAGTTCATCAATGTTGTTTTGCCGGCACCGTTTGGTCCCAGAATACACAGTATTTCACCTTCTCTCAGGGTAAGGCTTGCTCCGTCCAGTACCTTCCTGTCCCCTGACGGGTAT
>JALFKB010000062.1 GCA_022775805.1 Clostridiales bacterium | reverse complement strand
GCCTGGTAGCTCATGAAAGGCATGTCTATTATTACAAAGGCTTCCCTGGCGGCTCTCACAACGCTTCTTCCGTATACAATCATCTCCTCCATTGTTACAGGCAGTGTGGTGTCATAACCCTGCATCATCATGCCGAGACTATCTCCCACAAGCACCGTATCGATACCGGCCTCCTCCACCAGACACATAGTGGAATAATCGTAACAGGTAACCTGGGAAACCTTCTGTCCGTTTTTCTTCATTTCCAGCAGTGATGATACTGTTCTCTTTGTCATCGTGTTTCTCCTCTCTCTTGCAACCGGGCGGCATTCAGCACAGCCCTGATTTCCGAATAATCCCTGTCCGGGTTCTTAGCTTCTGCGATTCTCACCACCGCCTTTGAAGCGGCGGCATACAATTTCATGTCCTCAGAGGATATGATGGAACCAAGGTGCTTTCTTACAGTATCAGCATCTCCTCTTTCCACCGGCCCTGTGAGGGCTTTCACCGGTCCCTGGCGGATTATGTGCTCCGTATTGCTTCTCATGAGGGGCGACAGCGCCCTCAGGGCTTCATCCTCTCGGAATCCGCAGCCCTCCAGCATTCTTATTCCGAAATCCGCCAAAGCGCAATACAGATTTGATGCTATGGCACATGCTCCGTGATAGCGGGGCTTGTCCCTGCCCTTAATTATTCGTGTACCTGCTGTGCATCCCTTAAGGAATGTCTCCCATTCCTCAAGCCCCGGGGAATCGTCTCCCTCGAGGCAAAAAAAAGCATCCGGCATTTCCCTGAAGCCACTTAATCTGTCGCTTACAGGAAATAACGGATGTATCGAATACCTTTGTGCGCCCCGCTCACCGGCATCGGGAAAAGTCTCCGCCGCCGAAAGAGCTCCGCTGCAATGGCATATCTGCTTGCCTGCAATATCATATTCTTTTATTTTCTCATAGGTAGATCTGATAGCCTCATCAGGTACTGTCAGGAAAAGGGCATCGCTGTCATTAACAAGCAATTCCAAATCATCATAACACCTTGAGTCTGTAAACCTGGCCGCTTCCCCGGCTGATTCTATGCTCCGGCTATAGTATCCGGTCACATGAATTCCATGGTCCGCGAAAAATTTTCCGAGTGAAAAACCGAGCTTTCCCGCTCCGATAAAACCTGCTTTCATACCATCATCCTCCTATCCGATTTCGCAATGCATGCTCCCTCGCCGAATGATGCTATCCTCTGCCCCGGAAAAATATGATATTGTTACTATTGCTGCAGGTACAGTTCCATCATGAACTTATGGATACTATCCGCATTAACTGAGCAATTTTAACACCCCGAAGGCATTTAAGTCAATGCCTCCGGGGTGGTGTTATTTACATTTCGGCCATCTTCTTGTAGGTTTCGTATTTTTCACGAGCGTCTTCTTCCGTCATTTCAAACAGCTTGTCTGCAACTGACGGGAATTCCTTAGCCAGGGACGAGTATCTTATCTGTCCCATTATGAAATCTCTGAAGGATGCTGTCGGTTCTCCGGAATCCAGAGTAAACGGATTCTTACCTGACTTCTTGAGTTCAGGATTGTATCTGTAGAGATGCCAGTAACCCGCTTCAACGGCGTCCTTAATGTTCTCCTGTGACTTACCCATTCCCTTCTTGATACCGTGGTTGATGCACGGTGCATATGCGATGATGAGAGAAGGTCCGTCATAGGCCTCCGCTTCTAGCATGGCCTTCATCAGCTGGTTCTTGTCTGCGCCCATTCCAACCTGAGCAACATATACGTAACCGTATGACATGGCCATGAGACCCAGATCCTTCTTCTTTATTCTCTTACCTGATGCTGCGAATTTAGCTATTGCCGCAGTCGGTGTTGCCTTTGAGGCCTGACCGCCTGTATTGGAGTATACCTCCGTGTCGAATACGAGAATGTTGATGTTCTCACCTGAGGCCAGGATGTGATCAAGTCCGCCGTATCCTATGTCATAGGCCCAGCCGTCACCGCCAAGAGTCCACACTGACTTCTTAACCAGATAATCCTTCGCCTCCAGGATTCTGTCGCAAAGGCTTCTCACAACGCTGTCTGTGGTATCTACAGAATTGATTGCCTCAACAACCTTTTCGCTCTTTGCTCTAGTCTCCTTCCTGTCATCCTTGTATTCCAGCCATTCCTCAAGGGCTTCCTTCAGCTTCTCGTCCACATCAAGCTCAAGGAGAGCTCTCATGTTTCTTTCGATCTTCTCGCGCATCTGCTTAACGGCCATGAGCATTCCGTAACCGAATTCAGCGTTGTCCTCAAAGAGGGAGTTCGCCCACGCAGGTCCTCTGCCCTTCTCGTCCATGCAGTACGGCATTGACGGAGCGGAAGCACCCCATATTGAGGAGCAGCCTGTTGCATTGGCAATTATCATGCGGTCGCCAAAGAGCTGTGTTGCCAGCTTGATGTACGGAGTTTCTCCGCAACCTGCACATGCTCCCGAGAATTCGATGTACGGCTTTCTGAACTGACTGCCCTTGACAGTATCGCCATTATATTTTTCTTCTCTGCGAGGAAGCTTTATTCCGAACTCCCAGTTAGGAGCTTCGTGAACAACCTCTCTGTACGGCTTCATTACCAGAGCCTTTTCCTTGGCCGGGCATATGTCTGCGCAGTTTCCGCAGCCCATGCAGTCCATTGCAGAAACCTGCATTCTGTAATTGAGTCCTGCCACATCCTTACCCATTGCCTTGATTGTATCAAAGCCCTCCGGAGCATTTGCAAGCTCATCATCTGTGGCAAGCATAGGTCTGATTGCCGCATGAGGACATACGAAGGCACACTGATTGCACTGGAGACAGGAATCCTTCTTCCATTCAGGCAGATAAACTGCAACACCACGCTTCTCGTATGCAGATGTTCCCGGCGGGAATGTTCCGTCGGCAGCATCGGCGAAGGCGCTTACAGGGAGATCGTCTCCGGCCTTGCTTGTCATCGGTATCTGAATCTTTTCGATGAACTCAGGAAGCTCATGATACTTTTCCTTCTCATCCTCTGCGTCTGCCCATTCAGGCGGAATCTCTATTTTCTTAATGGATCTGATACCGGCATCAACTGCACGGCAGTTCATGTCAACGATTTCCTGACCTTTGCGCTTGTATGTCTTCTCGATACCCTCCTTCAGGTACTTCACAGCCTTGTCAATTGGAATTACCCCGGTAAGCTGGAAGAAGGCCGCCTGCATTATCATGTTGATTCTGCTGCCCAGGCCTATCTCCTCGGCAATGTTCCATGCATCGATAATATAGAAATTGATATTCTTCTTGGCCAGGTCTCTCTTCATCTTCGCAGGAAGAGCCTTATCTATGGCGTCGATATCCTTCCAGAGGCAGTTAAGCAGGAATGTTCCCCCCTTATCCAGCTCCTTCAGCATGTCGTACTGCCTTATGTAAGCCTGGTTGTGACAGGCTACGAAATCGGCTCTGTTGATAAGATATGTTGACTGAATCGGCTGCTCACCGAATCTCAGATGAGACACTGTGAGACCACCGGATTTCTTGGAGTCATAGTCAAAGTATCCCTGTGCATAAAGATCCGTCTTGTCACCGATGATCTTGATTGCAGTCTTGTTGGCACCAACGGTACCGTCGGAACCAAGACCCCAGAACTTGCACTTGATTGTGCCCTTAGGTTCTCTGGCGATTCCTTCTGTATACGGCAGTGAGCTGCCTGTTACGTCGTCTTCAATACCTACTGTGAAATTGTTCTTCGGCTTCTTGTGGTACAGGTTGTCGTATACGGAGTGAACCATTCCCGGTGTAGTATCCTTGGAACCGATTCCGTATCTTCCTCCGTAAACCTCCGGCGCATTTCTCATGCCGTAAAGAGCCGTCTTAACATCCTGGTAGAGAGGTTCTCCAAGTGAACCCGGCTCCTTTGTTCTGTCAAGAACAGCGATTCTTTCAACTGTCTTAGGCAGAACATCCAGGAAATACTTCTTAACAAAAGGTCTGTACAGTCTTACCTTGATAAGTCCCACTCTGTGGCCGTCTTCTATCATCTTGTTCATGGTTTCTTCTATGGTCTCGCATACAGATCCCATTGCCACGATGACATTCTCCGCATCCGGCGCACCTACATAGTCAAAAGGCTTATAGCTTCTGCCGGTGAGCTCGCTTATCTGATCCATGTAATCCTTAACGATTTCAGGCACTTCGTCGTAATATCTGTTTGATGCTTCCCTTCCCTGGAAGTAAACGTCAGGGTTCTGAGCTGTTCCTCTTATTACAGGATGCTCAGGGTTCAGGGCTCTGGCTCTGAACTCAGCCAGGGCATCCCAGTCAACCAGCTTTCTGAAATCATCATGGTTGAATACATCTATCTTCTGAATTTCATGTGATGTCCTGAATCCGTCAAAGAAGTGAAGAAACGGCACTCTGCCCTTAATTGCCGAAAGGTGTGCTATTCCGCCCAGGTCCATTACCTCCTGTACGGAGCTTGAGCAGAGCATGGCGTAGCCGGTCTGCCTGCAGGCCATTACATCGGAGTGGTCTCCGAATATGCATAGCGCATGGGTTGATATGCTTCTTGCCGCAACGTGAATAACGCTTGGCAAAAGCTCTCCTGCCATCTTGTACATGTTTGGTATCATAAGAAGCAGACCCTGTGATGATGTGTATGTTGTCGCAAGTGCTCCTGCCTGAAGTGATCCGTGTACAGCGCCTGCCGCACCGCCTTCAGACTGCATTTCCGCTATTTTAACCGGTTGTCCGAATATGTTTTTTTTGCCGTATGCTGCCCACTCGTCAACAGTCTCCGCCATAGGCGATGACGGTGTAATCGGATAAATTGCCGCCACATCTGTAAACGCATATGATACATGCGCCGCAGCAGTATTTCCGTCCATAGTCAGCATTCTTTTTGCCCTCATTTATTGTCCTCCCAACTCTATATGTAAAAAAAATAAAATAATGTATCGATTTTAGCACATTAATGCGCTGCACATCAACCATGTTTTAAAAAGTATACAATGCACATGAAAATACAGGCTACTCCGCAAGATTGTTCTGAAAATTCAGTTCTTGCACAAATAAATAACTGCATAAAAAAATGGACGGGTGCACACACAATGCAGTGCACCCGCCCGATGGTTGGTTGTTTTTCGGGCACCACAAATTGATAGCACTAAAACAACAAGATAAAAACAGCCCTGAAGCAGTGCGGCTACTGCAGTCTGCCTTGTTGTTGAAGCATCTAAGAAAATGAAGAATTTGCTTCAACATCCGGCACTTAGGCACTGTCTTTACATGGCGATATTTGAAGCATTTGAGATATTAAAAAAATTGCTTCAACATAATCGAAGAAATGTTGAAGCAAATTGAGACAGAGAAAAATATTTACAACAATTGGAAAAATTTAGGCGATAAATCAGCTCCATTTTAGGGCCTGTTTGAAGCATTTGGGGACTTTTGCTGATTTTTACAACATCATAAAAGAGCCGCGCCATGGCTGAGTTGAAATCCCTTATATGAGTATTAATCACAAACAATATTAATCTTTTTTCATCGCCAGCTTCAGATGCCCTGTTTTCTGGTCGGCCAGGGCCATCTCCTTGACGCGGTAGTGCTGCAGCTTGCCGGAAGCCGTCATTGGCA
>JALFKB010000045.1 GCA_022775805.1 Clostridiales bacterium | reverse complement strand
GCTGCAAACCGCATATGCGCATTTCTATGCATGCTGTCAATTCTGTTTTTTATGAGCGATTATCTTGGCATTTCATCGAGGCTGCCAATATCCTCAAGCAAAATTACACCTGTGAAATGGCTTGGACGCATTTTCTGGAGCATTGATTCCGTAATTCTTCTCATGTTCAGCCTTTCAATAATGGCGCCCTGAGCCGACAGCCCCCACACGGTATTTCACAAGAGCTCACATTCGAAATCTCACTCGAAATCACACCAGCTCGTAGCGGCAGTCCCTGAAGCTTGTATCAAAGAGGCATATGCTCTTGCAGCTGCAGTATCTGCAGGCTGTTATCGCCTCGCCGTCAGGACCGCTTTTTCTTTCTTTTTTCGGAGCGATATCAATCCTGCCCTCTTGAATCTCCCTGCAGATTCTCTCAACCTGCCGGGCGGTAATGCTGCAAAGCTCCCTAAACTCTTCAGTTGACATCATCTCACAGGCCCCCGAAGGCTTAATGCTGCCGTTCTTCAGCTGCCTTACAGAAATCACTCTGCTGCTGACTCCCGGTTCTAAGGTCTCGTCCATGACCTTAAGAATATTCTCATCATCTACCATCAGCCCCTCAAGTCGGCAGGTTCCGGCAATCCTGTCTGCAACTTCCTCTCTGCTTTCAGGTATTCCGGCAGCATCTCCATCGATATCCAGGCTTCCTATCTTGAAATAAAAGGCCCCTGCAGGAACCATTCTGCTGTCTCCCTCATCGACTGCCTCACCTGGAAGTGCAGCATTCATATAAGTCATAAGCTGTAGCTTGTAGCCCTTCTCAATCTGTTCTCTGTTTACGGCTGCATTTCCCGTCTTGTAGTCAATTACCCGCAGAACCTCCTGCCTGTTGCCCTCATCATCGGTTCCTCCGTCAATAACATCTATCCTGTCAATCCGTCCCACCAGAACGGCCTTGCGTCCGTTTTCAAGCTTCACTTCAATTGGCGCCAGCACACTGTCTGAAAAGCCGAAGGATTCCTCGAATCTCATGGAGACTGTTCTGCTCTTGCGTATCTGTGAAACCATGGCCCAGGCTATTTCGCTGCAGGTTCTTGTGATTCTCAGAAACTGAAGGCGTCCTTCACCGTCGCTTGTATAGACCCCTTCTCTGTAGGCTGCGCCGCTATCTGCCAGTATGGCCTCAACCCTTTCACTGCATTCCTCCTCCGTCACTGTCATCCAGGGTGAAGCCGGATCCGTCACGGAAATGCCCTCCTCAGGCATGAGACTCTCTGCCAGCCGCTGAAGAGCCATATGATAAATGTCACCCCTTGATGCCGCATCGGCGACGAACTTCCTCGGCTCCCGGATCTCCAGTCCCTTCTGCAGAAAATGCCTGAAGGGACATCCGCTGTAGTTTTCAAGCCTGCTGGCGCTGACAAAAATAGCATCACGGTCTCCGAAATAGAGCTTATCGGCAACATCCCTTTCCAGTGCCTCAATCCTGTTGCTGTAATTCAGTCCCACCATAATCTTCGACATGGTTTCCGGCATGTTGTCTTTGTACCAGTTTATGGCATCAAGCCACTCATCTTCAATCCTGCCGGTTTCAATAAATCTGTGGATGGCATCGGACATGTATGACATGGTTCCCTTAGGCGAAGCAATCATCTCCATCACCTCATCGCTATCCAGATCACCCAGAATCGAAGATCCCTCATCCTTCAGAATCGATACTATTCCCGAAGGGCTGATGCTTTTGCCATCCCTGTCCGCCAGACTGTAGGTTACAAACAAATCCTCCGAAGGCATGGAAAACATCCTGTATATCGCCAGCTGCTCCTCGGCCATCCGAACCTCCTCCTTCTTGGTGAGGCTGTACTCCATTTCCTCCAGAACCTGCAGCTCCCGTTCAGTCAGAAGCCCCGATTCACCCCCTGCCATGGGAAGAATTCCCTCGTTTGCCGCAGTAACGATAAGGCTCTTTGTTCCCGTTATCCTTGTTCGCTGAATAGTGCCGATTATTACGCAGTCACTACTTGTTGGCACAAGGCCTATTTCCATCTCCTCAAGCCCCGCAGCCAGCACATCCTTAAGCTGTACGCCGGATATGTTTTCATCTCCTATTATTCGGATAATCTGGGTAAACAGACCGCATATCATGTTCCAGCTCTGGGCTGTTTCCGCAGCTCCCTCTGCAAGACCCAGCTCCTTCTGCAGTTCAATGAGCTCACCGATTCTGCTTCTTATTCCGAAATCATTCTCAAGGAATGAATACAAGCCCGTCACCTTTTCCCCGGCAGTATTCCGACGCCCCATCTCATTCCTGGCTCTTTCGGTTATTCCCACAATGAAGCTTCGCATTTCGTTGAGTCTTTCAAGCTCCTCCGGGCTGTAGGCACTTCCCCTGTCATCGGCGCCCATTTTCGTGAAGCTTGTCTTCCATCTGCTGCCCCTGATGCCGGCATCCCTCACATAATTGATCAGCAGCTCCTCATCCTCCCGGGCAAAACCAAGCATTCCTGTGCTCACCATCTCCATTATGGAATCCCCGTCATAACCCTCGGTAATAACCTCTGCGAAGGAAAGAATGAATCTCACCACCGGCTGGTGCATTACAGTTCTTTTCCTGTCGATGAACACAGGAATTCCCCATCTGTCCAGGGTTCTCTTCAGCACCCTTCCGCGACTGTCCATATCGTTGCAGATTACAGTAATATCCCCGTATCTGAAGCCCCTGTCCCGCACAAGATCCATAATGTGGGCAGCAACCCTGTCCGCCTCCGCAAACACGTTTGTTGCCTCAACCAGAGTGCATTCATGCAAAGGCAGACCCTCCGGTCCCGGAATCTCTTCCGTTGTCCATCCTATGCCCCTTGATTCCGCCATCTGCTTCAGGCTGTTTATCACCATCTTAGGCAACTCAAAAAGACCCTCGCCTTCACCTGCAGTCAGTATTCTGGCATCCCGCACTGAGGTTTCCCCTGTGTATTCACAGGTCATTACCACATTAAGCTGACTTCCCCAAATAAGAAGAGAGCCCATAAACTGCATGTTAAGAGGGGTGAAGGTATCGAAACCGTATACCCAGATATCCGCACCCTTAATGATTTCCGATGTTTCCATAAGCTTCCCGCAGAGGCTCATATAGTCCTCTGTATCTGTGAACCTTCCCTGTATGGAGTCCTCGTATTCATCGTATATTGCCTCTATGTCATTCAGCTTCAGCTTCAGAAAGCCATCTGCCTTCTCAGCTGCATCACCTATATCAGCCGGAGATACGCCGTATCTCTTCATTTCGGAAATCATCTGGTTCGCCTCGGATATGAATGAGCTTCTGCCCTCCATCTTCCTGTATATGCCAAGCCTTTCTGCCTTTGCGAGACGGGAAACGACAACTGCCAGCAGCATGTGTCTGCCGTATCTGTCAATGAGCTCCGGCATCCTTCCACCGGCTTCCCTTACCACCTTATTTCCCAGGGCGTTGAAATCCGCAACCATGATGTTGAGGAGCGTCCTTCTGCCGGTCTTTTCTCTGAAATGCTCCAGGACGTTTTTTTCCATCTGGAGAGAGTACTGATCAGGCACTATGATTATTGTTTTCCTGTCGGGATCTATTCTGTCGAATATGAAGCTTTCTTTAGGGGCAGCTTCAGAGCCGTAGTAAATCTTTAACATAACAGTATTCTAACACAAAGAGAAGACCCGGAAATCGTTCTTTTCATTCCGGGTCATCATTTTCCTTTTTATTTTATTCAATTAACACCGGGGGCGTCATCGATCCTCTCGGAAGTAAGGCAGTCCCAGGCTTTCCGGAGGCTGATCCTCTCTTCTCTTTCTTATGCTGGTAAATACAAGCACTATGATTGTTACCACATACGGCAGCATCTTGTACAGCTCCTTAACAGCCATTCCGGCACCCGGAATGAACAGGTTAAGTATGTAAAGTCCACCGAAGAGGATTGAGCCGAAAATGGCAATGTTAGGTTTCCATAGGGTGAATATTACCAGGGCTATAGCCAGCCATCCTCTGTCACCGAAGGCATCGTTTGACCACACGCCGCTGGCGTAGTCCATAACGTAGAATAATCCTCCAAGACCTGCTATCATGCAGCCTATGCATATAGCACAGTACTTGTATCTGTTTACGTTGATTCCCGCAGCGTCAGCCGTTGCAGGATTCTCGCCTACTGCACGAAGGTGCAGTCCCGTTCTGGTGCGGCTGAGGACGAAGGCTGTGGCAATGGCTATGGCAATTGCCAGATAAGTGAGGAAGCCGTATGAGAAGAATATCTTCCCGAACCATCCCAGATCATCTGCAAAAGGCAGGCGCTTGCTGAAAAAGGCACTTGTTCTTGACAGTGCTATGGATGGCACCGTGCTTCCTGTAAGCTTCATGAGGGAACCTCCGAAGAAGTTTCCGAAGCCTACACCGAAGGTTGTCATTGCCAAACCTACAACGTTCTGGTTCGCCCTGAGGGTTACAGTGAGAACACTGAAAAGTATACCCATTAGGAGGGAACCCAGAATGCATGCCATCATGGGAATGAATATGGCAAGGAAAGGATTAAGTGCTCCCGGGCAGTTCTGTTCATAAAGGAAGGAGCCTATTACTCCGCATATGCCGCCAACATACATCACGCCGGGGATTCCCAGGTTAAGGCTTCCTGCCTTTTCGGAAATCGTCTCTCCCGTACATCCGAAAAGAAGCGGCATGCCCTGCATAACTGCACGAGGTATAAATGTAACAAGATCAAACATTTACGCTTCCTCCTTTCCTGTTTTTTTCCTGATGTGAACCTTGTAGTTGATAAAGAATTCGCATCCGATTATAAAGAACAGTATTATTCCCGTCAGTATGTCCGAGAAGGACTGGTTAAGTCCGAATACTGTGGATATTTCTCCCGCTCCCTGGGACAGGAATACGATGAGAAGGCTTGCGAATATCATGGCGATTACGTTAAATTGAGCCAGCCAGGATACCATGATTCCCAGGAAGCCTCTGCCTCCCGCCAGGGTGGTTGTGATTGTGTGGTCGATACCGGAAACCATCATCCATCCTGTAAATCCGCAAATAGCGCCGGAGAGAATAAGGGTTCTCATTATTACCCTGTCAACCTTGATTCCCACATAGCTTGCTGTTCTCTGGCTCTCTCCAACAACTGAAATCTCATAACCGTGCTTGCTGTATCTCAGATAAACATACATTGCTGCCGTTACAAGGGCAACAAATATTATTACCAGGGCGTAGCTGTTTGTTCCTATATAAGGAAGCCAGCCCGACATTGTTGACTGATTGATGATTCCCACTTTTCCGGAACCCTTAGGCACCTCCCAGATTATTACAAAGTATGCCACAAGCTGAATGGCAACGTAGTTCATCATGAGAGTGAACAGTGTCTCGTTTGTGTTCCACTTCGCCTTGAAAAATGCCGGAATAAGCGCCCAGATGCCGCCGCATACTATTGCCGCAACAAGGCATACGATAATCAGAAGGCCGCTTGGAATCATATCTCCCATGTATATCATGCAAAGGGCTGTTGCCCAGGCTCCCATGAGAATCTGTCCTTCTCCTCCCAGGTTCCAGAACTTCATCTTGAAAGCCGGAGTCAGAGCCAGGGAAACGCTGAGAAGGACAGCCAGCTCCTTAAGGAGAATCCACATCTTTCTCTCGGTTCCAAAGGCACCGTATATCATTGTACCAAACACGCTGAATGGGTTTAATCCGGTCATGGCTGTTGTCACTATGGCACATACGATAAGGGCTGCAACGATGGCTCCGATTCTCACTGCCCAGGTCTGGATAAAGGGCAGTTCTTTTCTCTTCGTAATATGAAGAAGAGGTTCTTTATTCAGTTTACT